>CAYXYO010000048.1:0-30709 GCA_964469365.1 uncultured Desulfobacterales bacterium
ATGAGAAGGACGATTTAGCCTCCGATCAAATAAGCCCTCCAAACCCTCTTCCTCATACCTGCTGATGTAACGCCTGAATGTCCTCACGCTTACCCCAAGCAAACATGCCGCCTGCTCCTGGGTCAGTTCCTTATTCAGCCACCCCCCATATGCTTCCTCAAATCTCATCTTCTTGATCTCCTCTCTTAACTGTGTCCGGTTCATTTGAATACCTCCTGGACATATCCTTAAAACCGGACAGTTCATGGGTTAATACAGAGGACAATTTATTTGCTCGTAACACTCGTAACAAATGTCCTTGCCGTATACCGACAGTTTATGATAAATTATTTCCATTAACAATTCTGTCAAACCTGCTCCCGGAGGATCATAATGAACACGAAAATACTGCTTTCAGGCTCAAAGGCAAGGGTAACAAATCTGCCGGTTGAAGAGGTCAACATGCTTGCCACTGGCAACCTGCCTGCATACGGCTACAACCCTGGTGATTTCATAGAACTTCTTGCAGGAGACGTGTCGGTGGATGAGGGCCGCCTTGACCAGTGTCTTACCTGGCTATCATCCTTTCTCGAGTCAACAGAGCTTTCCCCCAGGATCAACACCATTGAATACGGCAACAACCGGGATGTTTTCCAGATATTCAAAAAGAAAAAAAACGTGGCTGACGATCCGGATCATGGCTGGTTCATGGTTCACCAGATACTGCCTGCCGAAGGCAGGATGACAAGTCACGCGCCAATGGAAATTACTGACAGCAACAGGGAAATGATGTCAGGCAATCAGGGTATCATCATAATTGACGATGGCGGAAGCCCACCTGACTTCGCCTTTGAACTTGAAAAGATCAATCCCGGCGCGTGGGTCATGGCCCTGGGAATAAGCGCTGCCCACTGGACGGGATTCAGCCAGGCCTTCAGGGACAGGTTCATTCTATGCTGCCGTCTGCCAGACCTTGAGACAACAAGGATGGAAATGGACAGTGCCATCATCTGGGAATCGCTTGTGGCAATGACCCTCAGGGCCCTGATGTCAGACGAGGTGGGATTGTGGGACTGCTCCACAGGGAAATTCGATTCACACATAATTGTCGAGATGTTCCCCTACGGCATCCTTTACACAGGCCCTTCAGGCACCATGTTCAGGCACGCGGAAGGCTCCCTGCCCTATCGTGAATCATCCAGGAGGACAGGCTCCATACCGTGTTATGACACCCTGGTGACAGCCATGCTGGCAATTGACGCCCTGAGGGTGGGCGCGCTCTCATTTGACCGGAAATATTTTTATGATTTCTCCAAGCGCGTGCTTCTTAACTGGCACCTTCTAAAGGAACACGGTTATTACTTTGACAACACACTTGAATTTCCAAACCTTAACTTTTCATCCACTTTTCCGGGAGGGGCTGAATGCTCATTCCTTGACAAGTATGATGACGCTTTTTTCTTTAACCTTCCGGAGTTTTCACCGGAATTCATAAAGGCCCTTGAAACCCTGTCCGAACAGACATGGGACAATGAAAGAAAGGGGCATTTCAGATCCTTCCTCTCGTGTTCTTCAAGGATGGCAGACCCGTGCAGGCAGAAGGTCATATCTTCATACGGTTACATCGGGATCATACTTTCCGAGCTTAACAAGCTCAAGGATGAGGTAAATCACAAAACAGGTTTCAACAACCTGCGCATGTTCCAGGTAGGCGCCCTGCGTACAACCGATCCCGCGGAAATCGCCCCGGTAATAACCCTGCAAAGCGTAATGGACAGCTATGTCTCAAAGGAAAAGGTATTCAGGCCCCTGTGCATAGGGGTATTCGGCCCGCCAGGCTCTGGCAAATCCTTTGCCGTCAAAGAGGTGGCAAGGGTCATTTCAAAAAAGTTCACTGACAATCCCTTTGAATTCTTTGAATTCAACCTGACCCAGTTTTCAGGGCCAGAGGAGATAAATTCAGCCATCGACCTCGTGAGGGCTTCTGTGGCCAAGGGGAAAATACCCATTGTTTTCTGGGACGAGTTTGACTGCAGATACAATGATTATGAATTCGGATATCTGCGCTACTTCCTGCCCTCCATGCAGGACGGGGTCACCTATGTACATGGCATACCCCGACACATAGGAAGATCAATCTTTGTTTTCGCAGGCGGGGTCAAGGCATCATACGACGATATGGAAAAACTGCTCCACCTTGAAGACCGGCAGCAGCTTGAACTTGTAAAGACCCTCAAGATACCTGACTTCATGAGCAGGCTCAGGATGGTCATGGATATTGACGGCATAGACCTGCCTGACACCCTGCTCAGGGACTCCGCAAGCCCTGAGGAACTGGAGGAACTGAGAAGGATTCTCATTAAAAGGGCCTTTATTATCGCCCACCAGATGAACACCCACTGGAAAAAGGCGGCCCGCAAGACATCAGGCCTTCTCCTGCGCCTACTTGTGGCTGACTACAAATTCGGGGCACGCTCCATGGAAGCGGTCATAGAGGCAAGTCACGCTGCTGACAAGCTGGTCTATGGACTGCCTGAGCTGATCACACCGCCAGGGGCACGGATACACGCTCAATGGAGACTTGAACTTGAACGCAGGGTTGACATGATACGAAAAGAGAGCGGCATGAGAGGGATATGGTAGCCACCGCAGGGGAGTTCAACAGATATATACCGCTTATTCTGAGCGGTGTGCTGCTGAACGCAGCGGCCCAGCTTGCCCTGAAAAAAGGCATGGCAGATATAGGTCAGTTTACCTTTTCCATGGAAAACATATGGCCTGTTTTTATAAAGGTTGGAGCAAACCCCTTTATCCTGGCCGGTCTCCTATGCTATGTCATAAGTGTGTTAATATGGCTCCTTGTGCTTTCAAGGGTTGACGTGAGCTACGCCTACCCCCTGCTGAGCGTGGGCTACATTGTAACCGCGTTGGCAGGATGGCTCTTTTTCCAAGAAGACCTTACCATCTGGAGATGGGGCGGAATTGTGGTCATATGCGCGGGGGTATGGCTCATTACGCGAAGCGGATAAAAACAGGGCAATCATTCTGCCAGCCCGGCCTCCACAAGACCGCGCACGGAGTTTCCCGCATAGACTGTTTCCGCGTTCTTCAGGTCATCCGGATAAAGTACCTGTTCAACCGCCACTGAAGCGTCAATGAGACTCTGCCTCAGGGTGCCTGGCAAAAGCCCTGACGAGACCGGCGGGGTAAGCAGCCTGCCATCCGCCTGTCTTGCGAATATTGTGGATATGGCCCCCTCGGTAACCTCTCCGCGCTCATTTGTAAATATGACATCAAACCAGCCCCTTGCCACAGCCCTTGCATGTTCTTCATCAAAGGGTGCACGCCGCGTGGTTTTGAAATAGAGAAAGGGGTCTGACGAATCAACCTGGTGTGTTGACATGCCGACAATGACTCTTCCAGGCGTCTCATCCAGCGGGGCAAAGGAGACATCCAGCCTGCCGTCAAAATGAAGAAGCGCCCTTACACGGTAAGGACGATTTTCAAAACCTGATGCCGTCTCAAGGAGGCGCCTGCGCAATCTGGCGGAATCAAACCTGAAACCCGCGTGCAGGGCGGCGTCAGCCATCCTTTCAACATGACGTTCAAGGAGAAAATACCCCCTTTCCCGTCCTGAAAATCCTGTTTCCTCCCCTGGAGGCATCCATTTCATGGTCTCTATTATCTGATAATCCCTGTCATAGGGTAATATTTTCCGCATCACACCTCGTCCCTTTCCTGAAATCTGCTGAAAAATTCTGCCTTCAGAAGAGTCTCCCTGAACTCGTCACCGGGCTCTGAACCCCAGGTTATTCCGCTTCCTATCCCGATCTCGCCCCTGCCATCTTCCAGAAGAACGGTCCTTATCGCCACATTGAACATGGCGCTGCCATCAGGGGCCATGTAACCGATTGCCCCTGTATATACGCCCCGCGGTGAACGTTCAAGTTCCGCGATAATCTCCATTGTCCTTATCTTGGGCGCCCCTGTAATGGAACCGCACGGATAAATGGCCCTGAATATATCCTCCCAGCCTGCTGAAGCACGCAGACGTCCCCTTATGGTGGATGTCATCTGATAAAGGGTTTCATAGGGTTCAACAGTAAAGAGTTCCGGCACTGTCACGGTTCCGGTCTCTGAAATCCTGCCAAGATCGTTTCTGATAAGATCGACAATCATCACATTCTCGGCGCGGTTTTTCATATCCCCTGCGAGGAACCGCCTGTTTGCCTCATCCTCCCGCCGGGTCGCCCCGCGCCTGACCGTTCCCTTCATGGGACGGGCCGTGATAATACGGTTGTCAACTGAAAAGAACAGCTCAGGTGAAAATGAAAGGATCTGCCTGTTGTCATGGAATATGAAGGCCCCGTATTTTACCGGCTGCCTGCCGCGAAGAAGGATATAGAGGGCTGCAGGATCATGGTCAAATAAAAACCTGCCGCGGAGGGTATAATTTACCTGATAGGTATCACCGGCGGCTATGAATCCCTTTACGGCCCTGACGCCGGATACGAACTCATCTTCAGAACATTCCAGCTTTATGGCAGGCACTTCCTCGCTACGCAAAGATGACAGCGCCACCTCTCCAGCTACAGGTCCGGCAGGCTCTGACGGCCTGTCAAAGACCCCAAGCCAGACAAGGGGGCCTGACAGGGAATGACGGTCAAGGAGACGCCAAAGAACCGGCTCCATGCAGAATCCCCATTCATATGTAAAATAACCTGCCACATACTTGCCTGAACCAAGGGCCTTTTCAACTGCGCCGAACACCCTGGAAACATCCGAAGGAGAACTGCCTGTGATAATGTCAGAGGGTTCGGCAAAAAAAAGGGAATGGCTGTCACGGCCTGACGACACCGCTGAATCAAGAAAAACAAAGGGCGCCCTTCTTTTCAGGAGTGAGACAAGGGATGCTGTATCTTCAGAGCTGGTTATCCCCTCCTGGAAACAGGCAGTTTGGCCCTTGCCATGGATGGACTTTCCAATGTTCATTCTTTTAAAATGTGATGGGCGGCATTGGAAAGATAGAGGTTGTGAAGCGCCTTCCTGAGCCCTGGATCACTGACCCCGGAGGCCAGTTCTTCGGCCCGTTTCAACTGGTCCGAGGGAAGCGCAGCGTGTGACAGGCCGGGCTCTCCTTCATCTTCCAGCCCGATAGCTGTTTCACGTCTCACCCTCTTTACGTCATCTATAACAAAGCGTATGTCTGACAGCCTGCCTCCCTCTTCAAGAAAACCGTTAAGCCGGTCAAGGATATCAGGTTTCAGATAGGACATGTGGTGCATCCAGGCGGAATCAGCCACTGCCACAACCAGGATATCCCTGTCCCGAAAAGTGAAGGGCCACGCCATCCCGGCAACCTGCTCACCCACTACATCCTGCCATCTCTTCCAGATAACCGCCCGTCTCATCATGTCGCGCAGGCCAAAACGACCCGCCACCGAACCAATGGACGTGGAAAGTGTTTCCGGTCCGCCTCCTCGTTTCCCCATCTTTCAGAACCCCTGTCCCGGCATCAGAATTTACGTCGCACCTGACATATATCTTCCGCAACGGCGTTTGAAGCTGCGATACAGTCATTCAGGCTTACGCCGCCTGTCCAGTTGCATCGCATGAAAAGACGCGTTTCAGGAGGTAACAGCCTGAAAAGTTTCTTCTCCATGACCATATGTCCCACATTGTACTGGGGTATGGCCCTGTCCCACCTGAATATGCCGAGGATCTCAGGCATGCCCTGCAACCCGGCAAGCTCTGTAAATTCATTCACCGCTATATCAGTCAGTTTCCCGTCATCGAGCTGCGCTATCTCAGCGTTTCTTGCTCCGCCCACAAGCACCCTGACAAGATGCCACCCCTCAGGGGCCCGGCCAGCGAAAATGGATGAGTCCCAAAGGGCGCCAAGTATGGGCCTCTTTTCAATGGCAGGCGCAAGAAAACCAAAACCGTCCAGGTCAGACGGCACCTGCTCCCTTTTCATTGCCATGCATACAACCGAAATGGGCGGATAGGATATATTCCCTATAAGTTCAGAGACCTCAGGCATGGTATCCCTTAAAATATCAGCAGCGGAAAATGCGGGGCAGGCCATAACCAGATGCGATCCCTCAAAGACCTCTCCGCTGTCCGTGGCGACCTTCCACCCTTCTTCTGTCTTTTCAGCAGAAACAACACCGCTGTTGCGCCGGATTCTGTCTCCAAGGGCAGAAGCGAGCCGGGAAGCCAGTTCACCCATGCCATTAATAAATGATGTAAGGGTGCCGCCAGGCCCTGCGCCAGGCCCGGTACCCCCTTTTTTGCGGGCCTCATATTTTAGACGAACCATTGCCCTTACCAGGCTGCCATACTCCCTTTCAAGTTCATGTATCCTCGGGAAACAGCTCCTTAGAGAAAGCTTTGCGGGGTCACCGGCATAGATGCCTGATGACATGGGGTCTATGAGATATGAAAAGGCCTCATTCCCCAGTCGCCTTATGGCAAAGGCCGCAAGGGATTCGTCCTCGTCCCGTCCCTTTGCAATAAAAGGTTCCAGCGCGATACGCAACTTGCCTGCCAGGCTGAGGATGCCTGACTTCAGAAATGCCGATGGAGATTCAGGAAGCTGGCAGAGCGCGCCATCCCTGATGACAAAACGCCTCTTTGAGGCCTCGTTGCTTTTAAGCGGGGCCAGATTCAGTTCCGCCGCCAGGGCAAGGGTGGCTGGTTTGTTGTCAAGCACGCCGTTTACGCCGCGTTCACACAAAAAACCGGAGATCTTTTCTGTCCAGGCCTTTCCGCCAGCCCTGTCTGAAGATTCGAGTAAGGTGACAGAATAATCAGGACGCAACTGCGTGATTCTCCACGCAAGTGACATCCCTGACATACCGCCGCCTGCTATTATGATACTGGCCATAACCGCCTCCCTGCAAAACAAGATTAAAATTACCCTGAAACCGCAGCCAGAAAAAAGGATAGCCTGCGACAGGGCGTTATATTCCCGTATGCCGCATAAAAAAACTGCACATATCCGGCACACCTTTTTCATTATAATACCGGCAGGGAAAATATGCACGAATATTTGAGGCCGGACACTCAACCGCGGTAAAATGACATGCTTGAAATGGCAACTGTTTTCCGGGCAACAACAAATTATTCAAAATTATTTTCGCGGCATTAAATGGCCCTGGACTACGGAACGCCCCCTGCATAATCTTCCTTTTTCGACCGTCAGGATAAAATAAAGGAATAATCCCTCCGGCCTCACCCGGCAGGTCACGGGTCAGCCAGCGCGCCACAACAGGGGGGAGCAGAACCGGTAGCCGTAACAACTCAGGCCGGTGCCTGCATCGTAACGCCTGGTGGAGAACTGATATAGCTTATCAATCAAGGCGGTTTTATTCATCAGCCTGTCAAAGGCATCATACCTGCATAGTGCCACAACTGTCTGACTATTGTTACAGGCGACAGAAACGGATCGCACAACGACAATCCCAGGAAATTTTGAAGGACAGGCCCAGAATCCACCGGATGCCATTTATGATCTTGAATGATAATCGGGGTAAATGAAAATGACTTTAAGGAATTGCCGTCTCCCAAAAAGGAGGCTGGACAATTCCTTAAAAAACAAACTGACATTCTTCAGTTATCAAACTCAACTGTCTCAATGGTAACACAGTTTGTGCTTTATATGGATATGGGGGCCATTGCCCCCATGTCCAAGTCACTGTGTCAAGGGTGATGTTCCTGCCTGGTGGCAAGCAAGGATGGAATCATATATTTTCAGGTCAGGTCATGCCTGAGCCATGTACCCTGTTTCCTGGTATTCTGACGATACGGTTTCAGGGGAAACTGTCACTGAGGATGCTGCCGGTTCAAGGACACGGTTTCTCCAAAGATCGCGCAATTCTCTGAAATATCTGGTGCTTCTTTTTACAGCTTCAACATCACGGGTTACAAGCACAGTAGAGAGATTGGCAAAAATGGAGGCGGAGAGTCCTTTCAGAAAGGCCCCCGCGTCGCCACCGGCATCCACATCCACGGCATCCATAAGAATGGTTATGCCTTCAAGGGCATCACCAAGATTGTTGGCGCTATCCTCTATCCTCTTTTCCATTATGGCAGTTTCAAGCCTGCCAAGCGCTTCCGAAACACCCGAATACAGCATGTCAACTGTTTCATATCTCTGTTTTGCCATTGGGTCCTGCATCATATCCATCATAACAATATTCTCCTTTTACTTGCGAGACGCTGTCCGGACAAACCGGCAACAACGCCATTTCCAATAAATCAAATTATCTACTGAAGCAACTGCATTACATTCTGGCTGCTTGCGTTTGCCTGGGCCAGGGCAAAGGTTCCGCTCTGCATAAGAACCTGCATCTTGCTGAAGGTTGATGATTCCTCAGCGAAATCCACATCCCTGATCTGTGATTCGGAGGCTGTAACATTGACCTGGGTCACACTCAGGTTGGCTATGGTGCTTGTAAGCTGGTTCTGCACAGAACCGAGCTCTGCCCTTATGCCGTTCAGATGTTTCAGCGCCGCATCGGCAATGGAAATGCCCACCTGCGCCCCCTCCTGACTTGTAACATCAATATCCGCCAGGGTATATTTATGCAGATCTGTAATCTCAGTTCCTGAAACACCCCCGTCGTTCTTGGCGAGGGTGGAGCCTGCTGCTATGACGCTGTTGTTGGCAGAGTCATATTTCAGGGTCATGGCGTTTTCCAGATAGTTGGTGCCGGATGTCACATATGCCCTTTCCAGCACTGTCCCGGCCTCCAGAACCCCGGCTGATGTTGTTATGTCATTGGTCAACAGTGTGCCCGCGGCTATTGTGCTGTTGGATGCAAGGCTTGAACCCGCGGCAAGGGTCATGTCGGCATTGAGGGTAACATTTGCCACATTGTTTATATCGCCGCCTATGGTCGAACCGTTGGCAAGTTCGGAAGAGGAGACAAGCACGGATGCCGCCTTCAAAACAGTATTGGCTGTAGTAGTGATTGTTCCTGACGTTGAAAAATCACCGCCAATGGTGGACCCTGCCAGTATGTTTGTTGCTCCGGAATCTATGATGGTGGAGCCTGCCTTGAGGCTCATATCCTCGGTCAGGACCATTGCAGAGGAGAGGGTTATATCCCCGCCCACATATGAACCTGCGGACACCTGTGAGCCTGCGGCAAGACTTGAGCCACCCCTGGCTATCATGTCTGCCTGAAGTGTGACATCAGCGTTCAGAGTCGCGTCCTGATTCAGAATACTGCCGGCGGCAATTGTTCCAGAGGCCGTACTTATATCCGTTGTTATCATGGTGCCCTTGGCAAGCACTGTTCCGGTTACAAGCACTGTGCCTGTTTTAAGCAGGCTGTCGGTGTTTGTTGATACCGCTCCGTTTAATGACGCAGTACCGCCGACAATGCTGCCCCGCTCTATAACGGAACTTGACGCAATGGTGGAACCTGTCTTGATAATACTGTCCTCAACCGTGGTAATATCCCCGGCGAGTTCGCCTGATGTCATTGTAAAACCCAGTGTTGTCCCTGCCTTGAGGGTTGAGCTTGAGGCAATGACACTGCCTGCCTTAAGGGTTGAATCAATCGTGGTCGTAGTGTTGCCTGAAAGGGCGATATTGCCTGTCGCGGCAATGGCTGCCCCACCTGCCTTATCTGTTATCTTGATTTCATTGGCGCTTGTCTGGAAAAGTTTTACATAACCCAGTTCAGACATGTTGCTTCCGGCAAGGACAGCGCCTGTGCCTCCTGTTACCTCAATAGCACGTCCATCCACAGAGGTAAGGGTCAAGAATCCTGCGCCGTCAATACTTGCCTTTACGCCATGCTGGGCGGTCTTTGCGTTGATGGACTTGGTAAGGGATTCGTCAGCGTCGTTATCAAGCACTGTAAGAGCGCCTATGCTTACGCCGTTAATGGCAAAATCAGAACCAGTAGTCCCGGCTGCAACCGCCGCCACGCTGGTACTCTGCACCACTGCCTGGGCAGTAATACCCGTTGCGTCCGACACCCGGTTCATGGCGTCGGCAAGGGCGCCCATGCCATTTGCCGGATTATTGTTATACCTCAGGTCAACAGTGCTTATATCAACAGTGCGGTTCTGGATATTGCTGTAAATGCTGAGGGCTACCTCCCCTCCCGAACTGTTCGTAAGATGCAGTTCACCGGTAATGAGATGACCGATTTTTCCTGATTCACTATTGCCTATGCTTATTTTGGCGGTCTGACCGGTGAAGGCCCCTATCTGGAATTCCTTGTTTGTAAAGTTGCCGGAAAGGAGCTTCATACCATTAAAAGACGTAGTCTTTGCGATATCATCAAGCTCTGCCATCAGCTTGTCAATGTCTGCCTGGATGGCGTTCCTTGACTCCAGTGTCTGACCATCCTGGGCTGCCTGAATGGCCTTGGTCTTGATGGTGTTTACGATATTGATTGACTCCTCCAGGGCGCCGTCGGCAATCTGAATGATACTGATACCGTCATTGGCGTTTCTGATGGCCTGACCCAACCCCAGGGACTGGGCCTTCATTACATTGGCAATGGACATGCCTGACGCGTCATCAGCCGCCCGGTTGATTCTCAGGCCGGTAGAGAGACGCTCAAGGGACTTCTGGAGCCCTGCGTCTGTCTTTCTGAGGCTTCCCTGTGATGAAAGGGCCGATATATTGGTATTGATTCTGAGAGCCATGTTATCCTCCTTGATGAGAAAATTGTTAAAACATTCCGTGTAAACCGGACTTTCAATACATCAAGAGACATGCCATGGAACCCAAATCAGAAAAACATCACCATACCAAGGACTAACTATTTGAAACAAAAAATAAAAAAAATCGTTCAAAATACAGCAACAATGGTGTTGCCAACACTTTGATAGGGCTGCAGGGCCATTTTTTCCCCAAACAGGGCAAATCGTTCCTATCAGGCGCAACAGAAAAATCCCGGTTGGACAAACCGAAGGAACCAGGCAAGGCGGCATGTTTCACATACCCCTGTTGGGCATAAAAATCCGCTGTTATTCCGGCACCTTTCCACATATGCGTCAAAAAAACATCCGCAAAAATTTATCACACCGATCAGGCAAGCCCAATTACTTGAAAATAAAATAAAAAAACAAAAGAAATGACATGGTTCAGATTTTGCTTTCGTTTTACCTGTCAACATGCGGAATGCAATAGCATTCACCAGGAGGGTATTTTGATGAACGCTGAAAAAAACAGGCAAGGAACAGAAACAACAGACTGGAAGGAAAAGGTTATCCTTATAACCGGCGGTACAGGTTCATTTGGAAAACATTTTTGCCGGTACATGCTCAACAGACACCAGCCGGGGGTCATTCGCGTCTACAGCCGTGACGAGCTGAAACAGCATGAGATGCGCATAGAATTCAAGGATGATCCAAGGCTGCGTTTTTTCATTGGCGACGTGCGCGACGGACACAGACTGAAGCGGGCCATGGAAGGCGTTGACATGGTGGTGCACGCAGCGGCTCTCAAACAGGTGCCTGCCTGTGAATACAACCCCTTTGAGGCGGTCAAGACCAATGTCCATGGCGCCCAGAACGTAATTGACGCTGCCATTGACACCGGGGTAAAGAAGGTCATAGCCCTCTCCACTGACAAGGCGGTCAATCCGGTCAACCTGTACGGGGCCACCAAACTCTGTTCCGACAAGCTCTTTATCCAGGGCAACGCCTATTCAGGATGGAAAAAGACACGTTTTGCCTGTGTAAGGTATGGAAACGTCATCGGCAGCCGCGGCAGCGTGATTCCCCTATTTCTGCAACAGAAGAAACATGGAGAAATTACAGTGACCGATGAACGCATGACCCGTTTCTGGATCACCCTGGACGAGGCTGTTGAGCTGGTACTGAAAGGGTTCCGATATATGGAGGGGGGAGAAATTTTCGTGCCCAGGATACCCAGCATGAAAATCATGGACCTTGCGGAAGCCATTGCCCCTGAATGCAAAATAAAAATCATAGGCATCAGGCCAGGGGAGAAACTCCACGAGGCCCTTACCGGAGAAGACGAGGCGAGAAACACCATAAGTTACAGGGGAATGTATGTGATACTGCCCAACATGGAGTGGTGGAGCAGAAAAAATTACAGGGAAGGGGTAAAACTGCCTGACAACTTCATATATTCAAGCGACAGAAACGACCAGTGGCTTGGCGTGAATGAACTGCGCGACATTGTAAAACACCTTGGCATATTACAGGATTGACCAGGCATGTTTAACCATTAATGAAAAATGACAGGGACAGAATGAAACACCACAAACAGACCCCTGAAACCGGGAATATGAAAATTGTCGCGTCAATCGAGGCAAGGATGACATCTTCAAGGCTGCCCGGGAAGGTCCTTATGAAACTCCACGACGGGAAACCACTGCTCCAGCTGCTCGTGGAAAGGATCAAGCAGTCATCATATGTGGATGAAATTGTAGTGGCGACAACCACTAACAGGGAAGATGATCCAGTGGAAAAACTGGCTGGAGAGATGGGCGTTGCGGTATTCAGGGGAAGCGAGGAAGATGTGCTCGGCAGGGTTGTCTCTGCGGTATCTTCTGTAAGTGGAGATATTATCGTTGAGATAACAGGAGACTGCCCCCTTCTTGATCCGGAAATGATAGATTACGTGACTGGCAAATTCATAACCAGCTACCCCCATTACCATTATGTCTGCAACACCGGGCTTGGCAATCCGGCAAGGCACCATGTCCCGGTGGGCATGGATGTGCAGGTTTTTCTCTACAGAGACCTGCTTGAGATATCAGAGATTACCAACGATCCGGATGACAGGGAGCATGTATCCCTGTTCTTTTACAGGACAGGACGGGAAACATACAACCTTCTCAATGTGGAAATACCTGAAAAATGGAAACGTCCATATCCGGTCAGGCTGACAGTTGACACTGACAGGGATTTTAGATTCATATATCATGTCTACAAACATTTTCAGGACACATCCAGTACCATGACCCTTGAAAACATACTGAATTTCTGCGACGACCACCCTGAAATAGTGGCTATCAACAGTGATGTGCAACAGAGGCAGCCCCCGGGTTGCGGGTAACATAAATGTCAGCGGAACATGAAAAAAAATACCGCGCCGCAATCATAGGCTGCGGGGGAATCGGTTTCTTTTATGACCGTGGGGGAGAAAGAGAGACCGGACTGAGCCATTTTTCCGCCATTGAAAGCCATGAGGCCTTCAAACTGGTGGCCGTAACAGACACTGACAGTGACATAACGGCCATGATTGCCAAACAATACAACAAGAGGGCATACAACAGCTTCCATGAAATGATGCGTCTGGAATCGCCTCTTGACCTGGTTGTTGTGGCGACTCCTGACGAGACCCACGCGGACATACTTAAATCCCTGCCGGACTATTCCCCTGGCATTGTCTTCAGTGAAAAACCCCTTGCCCAAAACGAATCTGACACGCAGGGGATAATTGAGCTTTACGGCAGAAGCTCCACTGCTCTTCAGGTCAACTTCACCAGACGATTTCTGGATGAATTCAGGGAGCTCGGAAAAACCCTCTCAACTGGCGCGATAGGAACCATTGACACTGTGACAGTCTGCTACTCACGAGGTTTTCATCACAATTGCAGCCACTTCATTGATCTGCTTCAATGGTATTTCGGGATGCCGTCCCGGGCTTCAATCCTGTCTGTGAAAAAAGGTATTTCAGACAATGACCCGTCCCTGAGCATGTTCCTGCAATATGACAATGGACCGGATGTCCACCTGATAGCAAGAAAGGCCGACAGACTAATGAACTATGAACTGGACATTTCAGGTTCAGGGGGCAGGATCAGGGTTCTCCAGACCGGCGCGATTGAGTTCTACACAACTGCGACACACTCAATTCTTGACAACTTTCTGGAATACAGGATGGGCGAAAAGAAAAAGATTGATTTCAACAGGGCAATTCCTGCCGCCCTGGACAACATCAAGGAGTGGCTGGACAACGAGGTTGAACTGCTCTCACCCGGCGTTAACAGCATCACCACGCACAGCATACTTGCCATGGCAAAGGAGGAAAAAGGCAGATGTCAAAACTGGCGTTGACAGGAGGAAAACCTGTCAGGACAGAACCCTTTCCACCATACAACACCATTGGAGAAGAGGAAAAGGGGGCTGTGCTTGAAGTGCTTGAAAGCGGCAACCTTTCCCAATTCATCGGGGCGTGGCATGAGGACTTCCTTGGCGGCCCCAGGGTAAGAACCTTTGAGGAAAAATGGTGTGATTTTTTTGGCAGCAGCCACGCCATATCAGTAAATTCCGCCACATCAGGCCTGTACGCGGCAGTAGGCGCATGCGGAGCAGGGCCTGGCGACGAGGTGATTGTATCGCCCTACACCATGACTGCAAGCGCCATTGCTCCGATGATTTATGGGGCAGTGCCTGTATTTGCCGACATTGATCCGGATATCTTCTGCATAACCCCTGACGCTGTCAAGGGGTTGATAACTGAAAGGACAAGGGCAATCATTGTTGTCCACATCTTTGGTCAGCCTGCCGACATGGACGGGATAATGGAGCTTGCCAGGGCGCATGATATCAGGGTTATCGAGGACTGCGCCCAGTGTCCCACCGCAAGATACAGGGGGAAATACGCTGGCACCATCGGAGACATGGGGGTATTCAGCCTGAATTATCACAAACACATACATACAGGCGAAGGGGGCATGATTGTAACCGACAACCCGGAACTTGCCACAAGAGCGCGGCTGATACGCAACCACGGAGAGGCCGCTGTTGAAGGCATGGGAAGACCCGACCTTGCTGAAATTACAGGATTCAATTACAGGATGCCTGAAATCGAGGCAGCCATCGGCGTCTGCCAGCTTGAAAAGCTGCCTGGTCTCATTGAAAAACGTCTGAAAAACGCGGAATTCATTGCCAGGGGACTGGATGGAATAGAAGGGATAACGCCTCCTGTCGTAAAATCAGACAGGGAGCATGTCTATTATTCAATGCCTTTCAAATACAGGCAGGAGAACTTTAACGGTGTAGGCAGGGACAGTTTTGTAAAGGCCGTTCAGGCAGAACTGCCTGTCACCCTGCTCAGGGAAACAACTCCTCTTATGAGCGCGGGTTATGTAAAACCTCTTTACATGCAGCCACTTTACCAGGCCAACATGACGCCATGCGCCTCAAACTGTCCGAGATACAAAGGGAAGGTATCCTATGAACAGGGGATATGTCCAGTGGCTGAAAGGATGCACTTCCATGAACTTTTCACCATGGAATACATGCGTCCGTCAATGCGGGAAAAAGAGATGAACGATGTAATAAACGCCTTTCACAAGGTGTGCGAAAATATGGAAGAACTCAAGGAATGGGAGATGAAGCAAATCTGAAAAGGCTCCTTGTCGGGGTAAATGACCCTGGCGGGACGGCTGCGATGCTGCCTGTAGTGGAAAGATTGCGGAAAGAGAGGCGGTTCCGCACATACATAATTGCCGCAGGGCATGCCCGGGACATGCTTTCCGACAAAGGTATCAGCTTTGCCGGAACCACATCTGTAATCAGTTCAGAAAAGGCAGCCGGATTCTTCAGAAAATACCGGCCTGACCTTCTGCTTACAGCCACAAGCTGGAATTCCAATCTGGAGCAGCAGTTGCGAAACCGCGCTGCCGCCCTCATGGTTCCAAGCGTTGCGCTGATTGATTTCTGGAGCAACTATATCCTGCGTTTCAGGGGAGCGGAATACCCTGTAAAAAACATGCCGGATACACTCTGTGTGCCTGACCAAAACGCCGCAAAAGAGATGAGCGCGCTCGGCTTTCCTGAATCACGCGTTAAAATCACAGGCCAGCCCTTTCTCGGTTCCCTTGCGCAAGTCGAAATGAAAAACCGCAACAGGACAAAGGGCAACACATTTCTGCTTGTTTCACAGCCTGATGTGGAAAGGGGGGGCACCAGGTCATCTCCTGAACATCTCAATATCGCGGCAAGGCTTGCAAGGGCGTTACAACAGTCGGATGTTCCGCCTGAACTCAGGATCAAGCTCCATCCAAAGGAGGAAAAAGAGCGGGAACGCATAATCAGGTTCATCAAAAAAACCGGCAGGAGCAGTTGTGAGATATCCCTTCTGCCTTCTGAAACCGACCTTTATGAATGCATAAGAGAGGCTGAAGCGGTACTGGGCTACGACTCCATGGCCCTCTTCGAGGCGCGTGCCATGAACCGGCCTGTTTTCACCATCTGCAAGCCTGAAAAAGGGCAAGAGGGACTTGAGGCCGCGATGAAAGATGCCGGCATTGTCAGGTTTGACGGCACGGCACCTGAAAACGGCACATGTACTGCATGTGAATCCTCAATGGAAAACTTTATCAGGCTCCACGCAGACGCGCCTCAAAAGATAACAGAGCTGTTAAAACAGCATGTTGCATGTGACAGGAAAAGAAGATGAAAGCAGGAATAATCACACAGGCAAGGATGTCCAGCACCAGGCTGCCCGGCAAGGTAATGAAAGAGATAGGCGGCAGGCCCATGATATGGTACCACATCAGACGCGCCATGATGTCAGGCGTGCAGGTATATGTGGCCACCTCCACAAACCCTGCGGATGAATGCCTGACAAGATTCTGCCTGGAGATGGGTGTGCCATGCTTTCAGGGCAGTGAGACAAATGTGTTAGAAAGATATTACCAGTGCGCCACCACGCATGAACTTGATGTCATTGTACGCATAACATCGGACTGTCCGCTCATTGACGGCGAACTTGTCCGCAATGCCCTTGACATATATATTGAAAAAAATGACCCATCTCTCTACCTGTCCAACTATCTGGAACGTACCTTTCCAAGGGGATTTGATTTTGAAATATTTTCATATCCCGCCCTGGAAGACGCGTACCTTAACGCATCAGAACCCGCTTATCTTGAACATGTAACACCTTACATAAACAGGAACATATCAGGGAAGATATCCTTTTTTCACATCACCCGCCAGGAAGATGATTCCCGCTATCGCATAACAGTTGACACACCTGATGACTTCAGGCTGTTAAAAGAGATGATTGAGAAATTCCAGTGCGACTCCATGAATGCCGAAGAGATTATAAAAATATTGCGGGATAATCCCTACCTTTATGATATCAACAGCCATGTTGAACAGAAGAGCGTTGATTAGCGCCATGAAAAAAGTACTGGTCACAGGCGGAAGCGGACTGCTTGGCTCAAACTGCATTCATATGCTGAAAACGGACTGCCGGGTAACAGGCATATATAACCGGCACCCTGTAAGCATCAAGGGAGCGGAAATGATTCAGGCAGACCTGACAGACAAGGATAGGACAACAGGGCTTGTAGCTTCCCTGCGTCCTGACATCATTATTCATTGCGCTGCCATCACTGATGTTGATCTGTGTGAAAGGGAGAGTGAAAAAGCCTGGCAAGTCAATGTAAAATGCCCTGCCCTGCTCGCGGCCCTGGCCATGGAACAGGGAACAAGTTTTGTCCACATCTCCAGCGACGCCGTATATGGCAAAGGGGACGGTAACGCCACGGAGCAGGATGAGACCATGGCTGTCAACGCATACGCCAGGACAAAAATCGAGGCGGAAAGGGAGGTGCTGCGAAACAACCCTGATGCCTTGATTTTGAGGAGCGCCATATATGGCTGGAACATGAGAAACAGATACAGCTTCGGGGAGGCAATCCTGCGGGCGCTGATATTTAACCGGAGCATCACACTGTTCCACGACGTTTTTTTCACTCCGATACTGGTTAACGATCTGGTTGAAATCATAATGGAGCTTTCAGACAGAAAGGCCAGGGGCATTTTCAATGCGGGTGCGGTTGACAGCCCGAGCAAGCTCGATTTTGGACGAATGCTCGCCGGAATTTTCGGATTTTCAGGTGAAAACATTGTGCCTGTAAGCCTAATGGAAAAAAATCTTGCCGCAGAGCGGCCCAAAAGGCCGACAATGAATGTGGATAAGATCACGTCATTCCTTGGAAGGAAAATGCCTTCCACTGAAAACGGACTGCAAAGATTCAGGCAACTGTTGCTCAGCGGTTATGTCGCCAGGATGAAACCCGGGGCAACAAGTGTTGATGAGCTGAAAAGGGTATGGCAATGAGATCTGTAAAAATAGGAAAACGCATGATAGGCGATGGAGAGCCGCTCTATTTTATAGCTGACATTGCGGCCAACCATGATGGAGAACTTGAACGGGCGCTTATGCTCATAGAGCTTGCGGCTGAATCCGGCGCTGACGCTGCCAAATTCCAGAACTTTGTCGCTGAGCGCATTGTAAGCAGAAAGGGATTTGAATCTGTCGGGAGACACTCCCATCAGGCATCATGGAAAAAACCGGTTTTTGAAGTTTACAGGGATGCCAGCATATCCAGGGAATGGACATCGGCCCTGAAGGAAAAATGCATGGAGGTGGGCATTGACTACTTCAGCAGCCCATATGATTTTGAATCCGTTGACCATATTGATCCCTTTGTTGACGTTTACAAGATAGGTTCTGGTGATATTACCTGGCTTGAAATACTCGATTACATAGCCTCCAAAAACAAGCCTGTCATACTGGCCACAGGAGCATCCACCATGGAAGATGTCAAGAGGGCGATGAAGACCCTGCGCGGGCATACAGATGAGATTGTGCTCATGCAGTGCAATACCAACTACACAGGCAGCGCTGAAAACTTCAATTACCTCAACCTGAATGTACTGAAAACATACAGCGAGGAATTTCCAGGCACTCTTCTTGGACTCTCGGACCACACACCGGGACATGCCTCTGTTACAGGAGCCGTTGCCCTGGGGGCAAGGGTCTTTGAAAAACACTTCACTGACGACAACAACCGGGAAGGCCCTGATCACAAATTCGCCATGAATCCTGAAAGCTGGAAACAGATGGTGGAAAACGCCAACGCCTGCTACAGGGCGCTGGGAGACGGTGTAAAACGTATTGAAAAAAACGAGATGGAAACGGTTTTTCTGCAAAGACGCGGACTCCGCTTCACCAGCGACCTTCCGGCAGGACACAAGGTGACTAAAAATGACATCTTTCCCCTGCGACCCGCCACCGCGCAATCTGTTCCCCCATACCGGGCAGATGAAATCATCGGACGCAGGCTTGCGAGGGATGTCTGCGTGGACGATGAAGTATCCATGGAAGATTTTACGGAGGATTCTGACTGATGCTTGCAGGAAAACTCGTTTCTCTTACAGCGGTTGAGAGGCAAGACCTTGCCCTCCTGAAAAAATGGAGGAACAACCCTGAATTCAGGAAACACTTCAGGGAGTACAGGGAGCTCAACGATGTCATGCAGGAACGATGGTTTGAAAACAGGGTGGTCAATGACCACTCTACAGAGATGTTCGCCATACGCGACGCGGCTAACGGAGAGCTTCTGGGATGCGCCGGCCTGGCTTACATAAACTGGGTACACCGGCACGCAGACCTGTCTCTCTACATAGGATGGAATGATGCCTACATAGATGAAAAAGGCTACGCAGAGGAATCCTGCACGCTCCTGCTGGATTACGCATTCATGGAAATAGGACTGAACAAGGTCTGGACAGAGCTATATGAATTTGACGAAAAAAAAATAAAACTGTATGGCAAAATCGGTTTTATCCAGGATGGAATACTGAGGCAACACTGTTTTCATAAAGGCAGGTGGTGGAACTCCATTATCCTTTCCATGCTTGCGGAAGAATATGAAAGGAGAGAGGAAAAATGAGGGCAGAAAAGACCGAACAGGAAAAATTCTGGGAAAGCGACTTTGGAGATGAATATATAAAAAGAAACTGTGATGAAAGTCTGGTGCGGTTCAACGAGGCATTCTTTGCGCGTCTTTTCAGACATATGGCAAAAATATCTTCTGTCATCGAATTTGGCGCCAACATCGGTCTTAACATAATGGCCATCCGCAACCTGCTGCCTGAAATCCATGTGGACGCAATAGAGACCAATGCCACTGCCGCAAACCGTCTGAAAGAGATCAACGACATATCCGTGCATCACAAATCCATCCATGACTTTACACCACACAGACAATGGGACCTTGCCCTGGCAAAAACCGTTCTTATTCACATCCCCCCTGACATGCTTCCCGCGGTATATGACCTGCTTTACAAAAGCAGCAACAGATACATCTGCATTGCGGAATATTACAGCACATCACCTGTGGAGGTGGAGTACCGCGGTCACAGGGGGAAATTGTTCAAACGTGATTTTGCAGGAGAAATGCTGGACCGCTATCCTGACCTCCAGCTCCTGGATTACGGTTTTCTCTACCACAGGGACTCATTTTTCCCGCATGATGACATAAACTGGTTTCTGCTTGAAAGGATATGACAAAGGCTGCTCCATGGGAACTGACAATGTCATGCGGCAAGACAACACGATAGTTACAGACAGGCTGATACTGACGCCTTTTTGCGAAGATTTTCTGACTGAACGGTATGTGGGCTGGCTGAACGACGAGCAGTTGATGCAGTACAGTGAACAGCGGCACAGGACCCATACCATTGATTCATGCCGTGAATACATGCGAAGCTTTGACAACTCGCCTCATTATTTCTGGGCCATTGAAAAAAACGAGGGCGTCCGCAGACATATAGGCAATATCAACAGCTACATAGACACACACAACAGGCTTGCTGACATAGGCATACTGATAGGTGAAAGGGATGAACAGAAGAGAGGATACGGCCTTGAGGCCTTTACGGCAGTAATAGACTTTCTATTCAGCCAGCATGACATCCGCAAGGTAACCGCAGGGGCCATGGCGCTCAACACCCCGATGATACGGCTGATGAAAAATGCGGGCATGTCTGAAGACGGAATACGAAAGAAGCACTACATATGGAACAACCAGGAAACCGACATCCTCTATTTCGCCATATTCAGGCAGGAGTCAGGGAAAGACAGGCAGGAAAAAGAGAGATGATGCAAGAAAGAGAGAAACCACTTTTCAGAAAGCTGCAATACTGTATCCGGTGCTGCATGCCAGAGACCCAGGAAGGCATCACATTTGACAGATTCGGCATATGCAGGGCGTGTCAGTCATCTGAACAGAAGATACATATAAACTGGAAAGAACGGGAAAAGGCCCTGAGAAAAATACTGGAAAAGGCCAGGGCCGGGGCAGGCAGCAACTACGACTGCATAATACCCATAAGCGGCGGAAAGGACAGCACCTTTCAACTCCATGTCCTGTGCAAGGTGTACAATATGAAACCCCTTGCCGTCACCTTCAGTCACAACTGGTTCAGCAGGACAGGCTGGTACAATCTCCAGAACGCCCTCGAGACATTCAATGTTGACCACATGATGTTTACCCCGAACCGTGATCTGGTGAACCGGCTTGCCAGAAAATCCATTGAGGCCATTGGAGACACATGCTGGCACTGCCATGCCGGAGTAGGCGCCTTTCCACTCCAGGTGGCGGCAAATTTCAAAATACCTCTCCTGATCTGGGGAGAATCCATTGCAGAATCATCTGGACGGGCCTCATACTTTGACCCTGTCCACAAATTTGACAGGGAATATTTCACAAAGGTCTCGGCAAAACTGCTGCCTGAGCAGATGGAATGCGACTACCTTACGGCAAAGGATCTTCACCCCTTCAGGCTCCCGTCTGCCGAAGAGTGTGAAGAAGCAGGTGTTTTCG
This sequence comes from uncultured Desulfobacterales bacterium, assembly GCA_964469365.1. Lineage (GTDB taxonomy): Bacteria > Desulfobacterota > Dissulfuribacteria > Dissulfuribacterales > QOAL01 > CAYXYO01. Next base: position 21,621 of record CAYXYO010000048.1, read on the forward strand.
GCATTCATCTTGGAGACTACATATTCTGGGATGATGAACGCCAGACGGAATTTGTAAGGGATGTGTATGGCTGGCGCGAAACAGAGATGGAAGGCACATACAAGGGATACAAGAGCGCTGAATGCATAATGGCAGGCATGCATGATTTCACATGTTACCTCAAACGTGGATATGGCAGGGGCACATTCCACGCCTCGGTTGACGTAAGAAACGGCCTTCTTACAAGACGCGAGGGTTTCATGCTTGCCAACGCCCACGACCCTGAACGGCCTGACGCCCTTGATTACTACCTGGAAATCACCGGTCTGTCAGAAGAGGAATTTTACAGAATAATGGAAGAGAGAAGGGTTAAACAGCTCCGCAATGAAAAAATCCCGGTCATTGAAAAGGAGAAGCCGCACCCTGAAAGAATAATGCCTTTTCCTTTACAGCTCATTGAGGAAATGAAAAACAAACATCCCCGTTAAGCAGGCAAGACGATAACATGGAAAACGGATTTCTGGACATCGGCATCAAGGGCATACTGGAAGCATACGTCAGGGGGGAAATGACCCCGGTTGATACGGCACGCATATGCGCCAGACAGATAGAACTACATGAGGCGTCAGTACACGCAATGGTCTGTTATGACCTTGAAAAACTTGTATCACAGGCTGAAGAGGGCCTGAAGCGTATTGAAAAAGGTTTACCTGCAAGGCAGCTTGAAGGGATTCCGGTAGGGATAAAGGACATATTTAACACTATGGATTTCCCTACCCAGATGGGAAGTCCTATCTGGAAGGATTTCACCCCCGGAAACGACGCGAGAATCCTTTACCAGATAAGAAAGGAGGGCGGCATTATACCAGGGAAGACAGTAACCGCTGAATTCGCTGTACATACCCCTGGGGAGACCGCGAATCCCCATGACCCGTCAAAAACTCCAGGAACATCCTCAAGCGGTTCTGCGGCAGGCATTGCCACAGGCATGTTCCCGGCGGCCACAGGGACGCAAACAGCAGGCTCAATAGTAAGGCCGGCCAGTTTCTGCGGTGTTTACGGCTGCAAACCATCCTTTGGCCTCATACCGCGAACAGGTTCACTCAAAACAACTGACAGCCTGGATACAACAGGTTTTTTTGTGGCGCATGCAGAAGATATGCTCACAATGTTCAATGTGCTGAGGGTCCATGGCAAAAACTACCCTTTAAGCGATTCAGCCCTTTCAGACACCAAAAGGCAGGCAAAGAAAGAGGGAGAACCATGGAGGGTAGCCTTTGTAAAACCCCATGTCTGGGAACATGCCCATGGATACGCCAGGGAAGCTGTCACAGCATGGGTAAAAGGACTGGCAGATGACAGTGACATTGAAATAACAGAGACAGACCTTCCTGAAAGCATGCGGGAGTCCCATGACGTGCACTCCACAATATATGACTGCGCCCTGAGCTACTACTTTCAGGAAGAGCACAAAAGAAAGGAGCTTGTCTCGCCAATAATGAACAGTCTTATAGAGCGTGGACTTGAAATAACCCCGGAACAGTACCGGAAGGCCCTGGTGCGCCAGGAAGAACTGGCTGATGACATGGATTATTTCTTCAATGAGGTTGATATAATGGTAACGTTGAGCACGGCAGGGGCGGCCCCGCCGGCAAACGAGGTTGAACGACCTGATTCGGCGCTAATGTGGACTCTCACCCATCTGCCGGTGATAAGCGCTCCCCTTTTCATCTCCCCGGACGGTCTTCCGTTTGGCGCCCAGATAGTTGCCAGACGTTATAATGACCTGAAACTTTTCAGGTTCATGGATTACCTGCTGGAAAGGGAACTGGCGCCAGAGGGGGCTTTTCCACGTATCGGGACATAACGCGGCACGGGCGCCCCCCTGCATCTAACCCGCAAGCTCCTCTGTTTTTCTTATACGGGCCTGCACCATGGAGTCTTCAGGATGTCTTGCGGCCACAACCCTGTATGCCTCAAGGGCAGCTTCAAATTCGCCTTTTTTCAGATAACAGTCGCCCATTTTCAACAGCGCTTCAAGATGATCCGGCAAGGCCAGGAAACATTGCTCATAACACTCTATGGCGTCTTCCATGTTACCCGCCTCAAACATGGCGTCACCAAGTTCTTCCCACACCAGTGCCGCGTTCCTGTCAAGGCTGACAGCCTGCCTCAACACCGCTATTCCCCTGCTGAAATCTCCTGTCTCAAAAAGGGCCCTGGACAGTTTACGCATCACATCGGCGTTGTCAGGCCGGACAGCCGCAACAATGGAAAAGTATTCCACCACCTTTTCCAGACGGTCAAGGACAAGGGCCGCATTGCCTGCGAAAACCGCCGCGTCAGGCACCTGTTCCATGCATCGGCGCCATTTTCCGGCTATCTCAAGGGCCTTTTCAGCAAGTCCCTTCTTTTCCAGCTTCTCAAGGGCAGGCGCTATATCTTTCCACGCCCTGCGGAAATATCCCACACTCCTGCTGTCGTCCCTGTCACACAGCCTGTGAATCCGCTCCAGCCACACATCAATAAGGGCCGGGCATCTTGGACCGTAATCAGAAATCGCCTCAACCCAGATATCACACTCCCCGCTTACAAGCCGTTCAAGGGTCTTTCTCTCCCTTTCAGACAGTTCCGCACGCCTCAACATGGAGTAACCATTATCAAAGTCGTACAGGAGTATTGACGACACAGCCTTTGCGAACAGGCATTCCTCACCATGAACGCTGTTGGCAAGCCGTGACGCCAGCATCACATTGCCTGCCCTGACATGGCATCCGGCAAGGAGGCATGAGACAGCAGGGTCGCCCTGGACATCCATAAACTCCTGTTCACACTCAAGACAATCAAGGGTTTCCTGTAACCTGTCATTATAAAAGGTCAGGGCATCCAGCCTTGTCCTGTCAATGGAATCAAAACGGAGCATCTCTGCCCTGAGCCATTCCCTGTATCCCCGTTCGGCAAGGAGCTTCCTGTTCTCCCCCACCGCGAGGTCATTCTCCTTAAGGGCACTGAAAGTTATGTCAACCAGCTCGTTCCACAGAATGTCATATCTGTCCAGCATGTTGTTCTGTTTGTCAATTTTAAGAACAAGTTTTCTTACCTTCCCTGGCATATCGTCAATGGAAGAAACCCGGTCATATCCCGGCCCCAGCCTGTCAATAAGTTTTACGAGTTCAGCCTGCATCCTGCGCTTTTTCCTTATCTTGACGGCAACCTTGCAGCCTGTATCACGAATTTCCCTGTACGCACGAACAAAACGGCTGACATCACATCGGGATGCGTCTGACAATATCTTATCCAGTTCAGATTTTATATCCTGCCTGACAGAAAGCAGGGAAGAGAGTTCTTCCTCATCCACAAAAGGCACATTTTCAAGACGCAGTCCCGAGACGGTTGCGTTCAGGAAATTACGTTCTGGATACCGGGCTATGATCTCCTCAAACATCTTCTTTTCCACCAGCATTCCCCGTTCTGTGGGCAGCTGTTTCCCATCCCTGCCTTCGGCAAAATGTATATCAAATTCATCAGGCAGCCCTGAATTGTGAATTACGGTATTGGCAGCATGGTCAGACGCGTTGCTGTCATCAGGATATGAGAGGTCCTGTCCGAAGAAGATTACCGGATCACAACCGGTAAGCAGGGCCACGTTAAGGGCCATGTTTGACACAGTGCTGCTCGCAGGCAAAAGGGTGTCAACTCCAAGGGCGTTTATGGCAACAGCCTGGCTTATATCATGCTGAAAGGCATACATAAGTCGCCCAGCCCCGGAACGTTTGGGTATGAGCGGCGTTGTTTTGGGAGATACAACGAGAAGATAGGGCAGTTCCTCGCCAAGAAAAGGGACAATTTTTTCAAAGTTGGCATCCTGGTAATCCACTGAAGTCACTATATCAGGCACAAGACCGTGCGCCCGCAAGGGAGCAAGGGCAGAATCAACCGCTATCATAAGATAGTTGTCCCTCATCTTCTTGAGGAAAGGCATGCTGCTGTCAAGGGAAGGGCCTGCCGCCACCAGGGCGACAGGCACCCCCTGAAAGGCGTCTTTCAACGCGCCAACAGACAGGACATGCCTCAACATCGAATAGTTTTTCAGCCGGTTGGCAAGGTGCCTGGCGCCGTAACGCGTGGTAGTGCCGCCTGACGCTGACAGCTTGTTGACCAGTTCAAAAACCGCCTTGTCCACAGACTGATAAAGTTCAGGCCTCCAGTCAAATGACGGCACATGACGCAATATATAGATATCTCCTGTCCTGGCATGCCTGCCAAGTTTCTGTTCCAGTTCCGCATCCTGGAAGGAACCTGCAACAAATTCCACCTTTTCAGAAAGAAAAAGCTCTGACAGGTCAACATGTTCCATGGCTGCCCGGAACATTTCCGGCAAAGGCTCCACAACAACCATTTTCATAAGGCCTGGCCGCTCCCTGAAAACCCTTAACGCGCCATATCCCAGGCCCATGCCCACAAGGACGGCCACCCCGTCGGCCCCTTCAGGGACGGTCTGCATATGCACATCTGTATCCTTCCATGGATCTGAGATGTTGTAGGCAAAAAGTTCCGAACCGTCTTCCTTAAACAGTCTCAATGTTACAAGGCCGTTTTCACATATTGCGGGTTCTCCTGGTGAATTGCAGGTGCAATTATAAATGTTTGCAAAAATATCAGGATGATGTTTTTCCAGCAAAGTCAAATTACGGGCATATTTATCCTGGGACATAAACAGGTCTCCATATTATAAATAGTTGAAAACATGCTGCTGTTTAAGGCAAAAACCTATGATTACATAACATGCACACACGGCCCACACAAACATGTTCCTGCTCAATTTATAAAGCAGGAGCTGCAAGGACACGGATTTCATTTTCGAAAAAGAACGCTCTGTCAACATGTTATAACCTATCACAACTTCACCTGTTTTAATAATGCAATTTTTGTCCCGCTATCTGAAAAAAACATTAAAGTCATCCGAGAAACAACCGATAAAAAGATTAAAGAATATAATTTAACACCCGCTTTACTAACCACAAACAAGAAAGGAGAGTAACAATTTTTTAATTACACATTTATTTGATTTTTAAACAGATAACCCTTAACCCAAAAACCACCGGAAGGGCACGGATGCCCTCTTCGCCGGTAATGAAAACACAAAAAACACGGAGGTTTCCAAAATGTCTCTTAGAATCAACACAAACATCTCATCTCTTGCGGCCCAGAACAGCCTCAGGAAGACAGACTTTTCATTCAGCACATCCCTTGAAAGACTTTCAACAGGTCTGAGAATCAACAAGTCGGCAGACGATGCCTCAGGCATGTCCATTGCCAACACAATGAAGGCCCAGGCGCTGGGCATAGGTCAGGCGGTAAGAAACGCCAACGACGGCATAAGCATCATCCAGATAGCTGACGGAGCCCTTGATGAGTCTGTAAACATCATCAACACCATCAAGACCAAGGCTGTTCAGGCCGCCCAGGACGGCCAGACCCTGGAGTCAAGGAATGCCATTCAGGCAGATATTGACAAGCTGCTGGCAGAACTTGATGACATTGCCCAGACCACCTCATTCAACGGCATGAAGCTCCTTTCCGGAAACTTCATGAACAAGGAGTTCCAGGTAGGCGCCACATCAGGCCAGACCGTAAGCCTTAACATCGGCGCTGCCGAATCAGGCAAAATAGGACACATCCAGACAGCCGACCTGCAGCTTACAAACTCTTCCGGTGGCAAGGTTGAACTCAGTGTTTACAGCAACCTGCAAAACAGGAACATTGACATTGCTTCTGTTGATCTCCAGTTCAACAACTCTGCCAGCAACGGAATGGGCGCCCTCGCAGACGCGCTCAACAGGGTAAGCGACAGCACCGGCATCACTGCCCAGGCCATAGTGACATCCGAGAGTGTAAACGCGGTTGCCGCAGGCTCCACCGGATCTGACTTTGCTATCAACGGTGTTACGATTGGAGCCCTCACCGTACAGGCCAACGACGCGGACGAGGCCCTGACCAAGGCCATCAACGCCAAGACAGCCCAGCATGGCGTTATTGCCAGCATCACGGGCGATGGAAAACTCTCCCTGACCTCAAGCGACGGCAGGGCGATAGAGGTTACAGGAAGCACAGGTGATGTCCTTGCCGGAAGCAACATGTCAACAATGGGACATATCAAGCTGTTCCAGACAAGCGGCAACGAGATACAGATCACGGACAAGGCAGGCGGAGCGGCCATTGCGGCAACAGCCAACGTCACCCTTTCACAGGCAACTACCACCACAATAGACTCTACCCTCAAGGCAGGCAGTGTCATAGCCTCTACGTCTACTCTCAAGGCAGGCACCACAATCGGTTTCACACTGACAAGCGCTATTACATCAGGTGATATAACCACAACACAGGACAGCCTGCTGAAAGCCGGTTCAAGCCTCGCTTCAGACTCCATCATTGAACAGGGCAGCGTTGTAGGCGGCACAGCAGGTTTGACAGGCGCGGCTTCCACTACAACCAACAGCACCCTCAAGGCAGGTTCCGTCCTGAGAAGCGGCACGGTCCTTGAAAAGGGCACCCTTGTCACAACAGACATCAGCACTGCCGCAGGCACAATCGCCGCAGGCACAGTCCTGAATGAAGACGCCACCCTGAATGCTGACGTCACGCTCCAGGCAGACATGATAGCCCTGGGAGGCTCAACACTGGCGGCTGGCACCCAGGTAACAGCAGGGTCAAGCGTAGGCGCTGACATCACCCTCTCTTCTGCCATGACACTTACACAAGACATGGTTCTCAAGGCAAACTCAACCATTGAGGGTGACGGCGGAACCCTGAACATCCTTGCCGGTTCCACCATCGGAGGCGACATCCATATCACAAGCGCATCCGGAGCGATTACAACAACTGCCGATACCACACTGAAGGCAGGTTCAACACTGATTTCATCCTCTGAACTCGCCTCTGGCTCAACCATTGGCGGAGATGTTCATACAAACGGCACCATAACCCTGAACGCTGACATGACCCTGGCGGCTGGTTCCACGCTTGCATCCAACACAACCATGGCTGCCGGCACGGTGCTGACCAATGACATCACAACCTCATCTGGTGTACTCGCGGCTGGCACGGTGCTTGAGAGGGCCTATGTGACCTCAGGCTCCAACTACCTTGAAAACGCCATGACCCTGAAATATGACGCCAGCAACAACAGCGTCATTGCGGCAACCTCTGTCCTGGCCACCAACGACGGCGGAGTATCCGGCACAGAGATGCAGAACGTCCAGAGGTACACCCTGGCTGATATTGACGTAACAAGTCAGGAAGGAGCGCAGGTAGCCATCACCATTGCCGACGCGGCTCTCAAGAGCGTTAACGCGGTCAAGGCAGAGCTCGGTTCCATACAGAACCAGCTTACAAGCACGGTTGCCAACCTTTCAGTCACACAGGTCAACGTAACCGCATCCGAATCCCAGATCCGTGATGTTGACTTCGCGGCTGAAAGCTCCAACTTCTCAAGGATGCAGGTGCTCATGCAGAGCGGAACATTCGCCCTTGCACAGGCCAATTCAAGCTCTCAGAATGTGCTTCAGCTCCTTCAGTAAACAGTAAACCACAAACAACCGGCAGCCCTTGACACAGGGCTGCCGGTCTCCACACCAGACACCGGGCTGAACAGATTGCGCTGAATTGCCAACGCATATCTGGCACGGTTTATGCTGATAAATTGCAAATTTTTTAATTACCGGATTTCAGGAGTCAAACATGGCAGGTACAATTTCAATACTTGGAGTAGGTTCAGGACTGCAGTTGCAGGACATGCTGGACCAGCTCCGCGAAGTTGACGAGGCCCCCATAAGGAGGCTTGAGACAACAAAAAGCCACTATGAAGAACAGCTTACCGCCTTTGACAAACTGAACCAGGACCTTCTGGGCATCAAGTCCACTGCCCTTAATCTCAGTCTGCAGTCCACCTTTCTCGGCAGAAGCGCAAGCCTGAGCAATGAAGAGAAGATATCTGTAACTGTTACAGACGGAGCGGAAACCGGCTCACACAACATCACGGTAGGCCGTATGGCATCAGCAAGTTCATGGCAGGGGGCCGGAGCAGCCACCAGGGATACAGTGGTAAACAGTTCCGGCAGCGATGAAACTTTTACCTACCACACAGGCAGTAATGACCCTGTGAGCATCACCGTGGCAGACGGCACCACACTGGAGGAACTGGCGAATCTTATCAACAACGACCCTGACAATCCGGGCGTAACCGCATCTGTCATAGACAGCGGTGACCCGTCAACACCCTTCAGGCTGATTCTCAAGTCAGATTCCACTGGTGAAAATGAAAGGATAAGCATTGATTCACAACTTTCAGGATACGCCCTTTCCGAGCTCCAGGGCGCTGGCGGGACATCCCTCAACGCGGAAATCACGGTTGACGGCATTACATATCAGAGACAGCAGAACAGCGGCATAAATGACATCCTGGGAGGCACTACAATAAATCTCCTTGAAACCGGAAATGTCTCTCTCTCTGTTTCAGAAGATCATACTGACCTGAAAGAATCCATAAAGGCGCTCGTTGAAGGCGTAAACAGCATTATTGCCAGTCTTAATGAACAAACAGGCTACGATGAAGACGGTAATCCGGAGTTGCTTAACGATGTGGGCTCTGCCAAAAGCCTCAAATATGAACTCCTTGACATGCTCGGCACAAGGGTAGAGACCGGCGGCTCTGTAAAATCCCTGTTTGACATGGGGCTGGAACTGAACCGCGACGGGACCCTTACCATTGATGATACAAAGCTGGACAACGCGTTAAAAAACAACTTCTCTGACGTAAAGACCCTTTTCACAGGAGACGACGACAAAGGCATTACAGGGATTGGCGACCAGATGAATGACAGGCTGCGCGTCATGACACGGCCATCCACAGGCCTTATGGCAACTGAACGCACTGCCGCGGAACAGAGAATTGACAACATAGACACACAGATAGAATCAACCACAGCAAGACTTGACCGCAAATACGAGATCATGGCAAAACAGTTTGCCAGGCTTGACAGTTTCATGAACAGCATGAGTTCCATGTCTGATTACCTTACAAGCCAGTTCGACGCGTTGTCAGGCAAGGA
>CAYXYO010000049.1:0-11889 GCA_964469365.1 uncultured Desulfobacterales bacterium
AAGGCCAGCTCTCTTGCCCTCTACCTCATTGCCGTGATGATATGTCCTGCCGCCATCTTTTCCCGGGTGCTGCTTTTCCTTCCCATTGCCGCAGTATTTGAGTCGGGCATACTCCTTGGCAGGTTTTTCTCAGGAAAAAAGAAGGCTGAATGACAGGCCGCGCCAGGAGTCTGGATGAACACCGTGACATGAAAACCTTCTGGCTTGTCATAACCGACCTTGACGGAACACTGCTCGACCACTTCACCTATTCCATGGAACCTGCTGACGCCATAACAAGCAGGCTCTCAGGCATGGGAATACCCGTCATCCCATGCAGCAGCAAGACCAGACCGGAGATGCTGGAAATTTCAGGCAAGGCCGGGCTGTCGGCCAATCCCCTTGTGATTGAAAACGGCGCTGAAATCATACTGCCCGACCCATGTGAGCAAAACATAATCCTTGGCTCTGAACGCGCGGGAATCATTGAGGCTCTGCGTCAGATGGAAGCAGAGCTCTCCATATCACTCAGGGGTTTCTCATCCCTTACGCCTGAAGAACTGGCGGAGATTACCGGTCTCTCCACGGAACAGGCCCGCATGGCCCTGGCGCGGGAGTACACAGAACCCTTCATGGTGCGTGAAGGGCCGGAAAACGTCAGGGATATGATGGCAAAGTGGTGCGCCGGGCGCGACCTCCGTCTGCTTGAAGGGGGACGGTTCTACCACCTTCAGGGAACGCATGACAAGGGGATGGCCCTTGAACGCCTTGCAGACATCTACAGGGCAAAGGCAGGGGAAAAAGAGATAAAAACAGTGGCGCTTGGCGACAGCAGCAACGATTTTGACATGCTCGCAAAAGCCGATTTTCCTGTTCTCGTCAAAAGACATGACGGAACCCATGCTCCATGGAAGGGACACGACAGGATATACCGGACAGAAAAAATCGGCCCTTTTGGCTGGAAAGAAGCTGTCAAAAAGATTATATTAAAGGAAGTCTGAACAATATTCCCTTGCTGCCGCAAGGCTGTTCCACTGAACATGCGGCTGCCCCATGGAGCATTGTTTTGTATCGTCCAAATTCTTTTCATTCACACACCACAACACAAAAGGCATGATTACAGGAGGTTGCAATGGGCACCTTTTATCAGGGCAATACGATAACAACAATACATGACCTATACTCCATCATGGAAAGAGACCGATATGAACAGATGCTTGAAACCCGTCTTGAGGAATTTTCCAGGCACAAAAACATCGCTCTCCTTCTGCCATCGCTCTATTCGGAGATCCATGTGCCCGGCGTGCTTGACCGCATAATCAGGGAAATAAACCGTACTTCCTATGTGAAACAGGTGGCAGTGGCCCTGGGCGGCACGGAAGACAGGAAGAAATTCATGGAGGCCAGGGACTATTTCAACCGTCTGCGACAGGCGTGCGGCGAAGTAAAGGTGATATGGGTGGACGGCCCCGGCATGCAGACCCTGTTCCGGAAGCTGGAAAAACGCGGCTTCACAGTTGGCGTAAAGGGCAAGGGACAGTCTGTGTGGGCAGCCCTGGGCTATCTGCTTGCCAGGGAAGAGACTGACGTAATATGTCTCCATGACTGTGATATTGTCACATATGACAGGCTGCTTCTCGGCAGGCTTCTTTATCCGGTTGCCAACCCCAACAACAATTTTGAATTCTGCAAGGGCTATTACGCCAGGATATCCCCAAAGGATTTTTCCATGAAAGGCAGGGTCACCAGGCTCTTCATATATCCCTTTCTTGATGTCTGGATAGACATAATGAAAAAAAGGGGGGACCAGAATATGGAAAATTTCTTCCGGTTCCACAGGGAATTTTTCTATCCCCTCGCAGGGGAATTCTGCTTCTCAACCCAGTTGGCCAGGGGAATCAACTTCGCCTCGAACTGGGGGCTGGAAGTAAGCACGCTCTCAGAGGTGTACAGGCGCCTCAGCCTGCACAAGATTGTCCAGATAGACATTGCGGAGAACTATGAGCACAAGCACCAGGAGCTTTCCCCTGAAGACGCAAACAGTGGGCTCCACAGGATGGTGCTGGACATAGCCTGCTTTTTCTTTAACCATGCCAGGGCCCACGGACACGAGATAACAGGCGCCTTCTGCCGCATGATGATGGAAAGCTACTATCACACCGGCCTGAAATATGTAAAGCGTTTCTGTGAAGACGCGGACGCCAACTGCCTCAGTTTTGACAGGTTCGAGGAAGAACGGACAGTCTCCGATTTCGCCGGCTTCATGGGAAGGGTGTGGGATGACATCAGGGACGGGTCAAGGAGGACCCAGATACCCTCATGGAACAGGGTTGCCTACTCCTGTCCGGAGATATATAAAGAGATAATTGAAGCAGTTGACCAGGACAACATATAGACTATGACATAGAAATTACGTCCGCCTGTCAAATACTGAAAGGAACCAGTGGAACACATTCTCGCCCTCATAAACCCGGTGGCCATGCTCGTTGTCGTGGCCTACATACTTGGCAGAACAGACATATACGCCCATGCGGTGGACGGCGTACTGTCTGCCAGGGAAAAAGTTCTTATCGTACTGATATTCGGCATGTTCTCCATTTACGGCACAGTGTTCGGCATAAAGATCGCTGACACAACCGCCAACATCCGCGACCTGGGCCCCATGGCAGCGGGCATAATAGCAGGGCCTGCGACAGGAGTCGCTGCCGGCGCGATAGGCGCGGTCCACCGTTTTCTGCTTGGCGGCATAACCAGAATGCCATGCACCATTGCCACGATTCTTGCCGGACTGGCAGGAGGCGTCCTCTGCATGACATACAGGGAAAAGCTTGTGCCTCTGTGGCTTGCCGGAGTTGTCATGGCATGTTTTGAAGGATTTCACATGCTCCTCGTCCTTGCGATGAACCGCTCATCTGAAAATTTTGACAAGGTCGCAGACATTGTCCGAGAGGCAAGCATACCCATGATAGCCGCAAACGCCTTGGGCATTGTGCTTATCCTGCATTTTACCAGAAGCATACTGCGGGAAAGAAAGACGCTGGCTGAAAAGGTGGTCTTTGAAAATGAACTCCGAATAGGCAGGAGCATCCAGGAATCTCTGCTGCCCATGATTTTCCCGCCCTTTCCGGACCGCCGGGAATTTGAACTCTATGCGGACAACATCCCGGCAAAGGAGGTGGCAGGGGACTTCTATGACTTCTTTTTCATTGAGGAGGACAGGCTTGCCATCATCATTGCCGACGTATCAGGCAAAGGCGTTTCCGCAGGCCTGTTCATGGCCATAACCAGAACCCTTATCAAGGTAACAAGCGATGACCTGAAAGACCCGGCAGGGATACTTGAAAAGACCAACAGGGTGCTAAGCCTGGACAATGAGGCATGCATGTTCACCACCATGTTTCTCGCTGTTTATAATGTAAAGACCGGAAAACTTGAATTTGCCAACGCGGGCCACAATCCCCCGCTTATAATCCACACTGACGGAGAGATCACAAAGGTCTGTGTCAGCAGGGACCCTGTACTTGGAATAGTGGAGGAACAGCATTATCATGGAGGGGAGATAACCCTTGAAAAGGATCAGACTCTTGTCCTCTATACCGACGGCATTACCGAAGCGGTCGCGCCTGACGGCGAATTTTACGGAGAGGAAAATTTTTCACAACTTCTCAAGGAGAACAGGGGGCTGCCCCTTGAAGGGCTTGCGGGCAAGATCGAGAGCGAACTGGAGGAATTTCAACAGGGAGAGCAATTTGATGACATAACCTTTCTCCTGCTCAGGAGAAAGGTGTAACAGAATAACATGAGCATAAAGACCGCATCCCGACCAACCCTGTCCCCTGCCGGTTTTCCGGACAGGCCGCGCCACCCGGTTTTCACATGGGCCACATAAGAAGACTGCCGCAGAAAATCGCCAACCAGATTGCCGCGGGCGAGGTGGTTGAGCGCCCTGCCTCTGCTGTCAAGGAACTGCTTGAGAACTCCATAGACGCGGGCGCGTCAAGGATATCAGTGGAGATAGAAGAGGGAGGCAAAGAGCTTATCCGCGTTACGGACAATGGCTGCGGCATGTCACGCGAGGATGTTGAACTCTCTGTTGAGCCCCATGCCACAAGCAAGATATATGATGAGAAAGGGCTTTCAGAGATAAGGACCCTGGGATTCCGGGGAGAGGCACTGGCAAGTCTTGGGGCAGTATCTGAACTTACAGTGGCCTCCAGGACAAAGGGGTCGGATACCGGCTGGAAAACCAGGGTGGCCTTTGGAAAAACAGCAGGAACTTACGCGGTCGGCATGGCTGAAGGCACTGTGGTGACAGTGGAGAACCTTTTCCTTGAGATACCTGCCAGGCGCAAGTTCCTGAAACGGCGTCAGACAGAACAGAGCCATATAGCCATGAAGGTGCGCACAGCGGCTGTAATATATCCTGACACTGAATTCAGACTTGTTGCAGGCGGCAAGACCCTGTTCAGGAGCCGGAAAGGGGTCAGCGGCCCTGACATACTCTGGCCCCTCATAGGGAATGACCTCGCCTCAAGGCTCCTTTCATTCAGCGGCGGAGAGATGGATGCCTCTGTAAAAGGCTTCATCTCAAGACCTTCAGATGCCATGTCAAACCCCAGGGCCTTTTACTTTTTCCTGAACGGCAGGCCCATAGCCGACAGACTGCTCTGGAAGGCGGTAACAGAAGCGGGACGCGGCTTTTTTATGAAGGGCCGCTATCCGGCGGGGGCCATGTTTATTGACATATCACCTGAACTTGTGGACGTTAATGTGCATCCCGCAAAACATGAGGTTCGTTTCCATGATTCAAACCGCATCTTCAGGCTGGCATACCATGCTGTGAAAAGGGCGCTTGAACAGCCTGAAATCCATGCCATAAACCGGAAGAGCCCGGGAAAGACCGCGACATGCGACACTGCCATTGACACATACCCTGCCCCTGGTCACGCCCCTGACTGTTCCGTGGAGCAAAGAACAACCGTTCAGCAGCCCCTGCCAACCGGGAATAATGAAAAAAAGGTATCTGAACCCATGCCCCTGCCATGGGAGGAAAAGCAAACGCCCGGAATAAAAAAAGGCAGGGATGACGAGCAGATAAATCTCCTTTGCGTGCAGGATGCCCGCCCCGGAGGACAGGTGTGTCCATCATCACAACCTGCCGGGACAGCCGGACATAAACCACGCTTTTCCGCCATGGACGTAAAGGGTCAGTTTGCCTCAACATACATCATTGCGGAACATGAAGGCAGCCTGTTTCTTGTGGACCAGCACGCGGCCCATGAAGCCATACTCTTCAAAAGACTCATGGATGAATTTCGGGAATCAGGCGTTGCCATTTCCCAGCCCCTGCTCTTTCCCGAAGTTATTGAACGCTCCCCTGATTTCCTTGACAGGTTTGACGCCGCGCGGGAGGTGCTGGAACGTATCGGCATCTCCGCCGAAAGGTTCGGAGAATCTGAAATTGTGATAAAGGCCCTGCCCTCATTCCTTGCGGAAACCGGTAACGGCGCTGAAAAGGCGGTTGGAATAATGGAGAGACTTGTGGACTGTCCGGACCAGGAGATTGATTCAGCTATCCACGACATCCTTGCCTCCTTTGCCTGCGGACTTGCCATAAAGGCGGGACAACGGCTCGCGACAGAAGAGATAAAGGCGCTTCTTGAGGAAATAGACACGGAAGGAAGATACCACTGCCCCCACGGAAGACCCATCATGCGCCGGTTCACATTGACGGAACTTGAAAAGATGTTCGGCAGAATCAACTGAAACGCCACATGAAAAACAGCAACCTGCCTCTTCCCTTCCCATGTTTCATCATCACCGGCCCCACTGCCGTGGGCAAAACCGCCATATCCATTCGCCTGGCAAAGGAGATAAACGGGGAGATAATCAATGCCGACTCAGTGCAGATATACAAGGGATTTGATATAGGCTCTGCGAAACCTTCCAGACAGGAAATGGCAGAGACGCCTCACCACCTTGTTGACATGCTTCAGCCTGATGAGCCCTTCAGCGTTGCTGATTTTCTGAGACGCGCCACAGGAATAGCGCGCAACATAAGGAGCAGGGGGAAGGCCGTAATAGTTTCAGGAGGAACCGGACTTTACATCAACGCCTTTCTGAACGGACTTTCACCATGCCCGGAACGTAACATTCCCATACGAAAAGGAATTGAAAAATACCGTGAAAAAAAAGGCAGGACAGCCCTGTTCAGACTGCTGGAATCCATTGACCCGGAGGCAGCCTCAAGACTCCACAAAAATGACACATACCGCGTCACCAGGGCACTGGAAGTGTACTATGCCACCGGGGAAAACATCTCCTCATGGTGGAAGAAAAAACCTGTAAACATAATGGGATATTCCGGGCCAGGCCATGGGGCAGGAGCTGTAAGGATCGTCCTTATGAGGCCACGCGGCGAGCTCTGCGCCCGGATTGACAGGCGCGTTGACGCGATGATGGAACAGGGATTTGTCATGGAGGTTGAAAGGCTGCTGGAATCAGGCTGCAATCCGGAGCTCAAACCCCTTCAGTCCCTTGGCTACCGTCAGATCACAGCCTTTCTTAACGGCCGGATATCACTCGATGAGGCAGTCATGGAGATAAAACGGGATACCAGGCGATATGCCAAGAGACAGATGACATGGTTCAGGGCCATGCCTGGAACAAGATGGTATCATCCCCAACAACTTGAACAGGAAGAAAGCATATTCAGATTTCTGATGCGATATCAATCCATGGCCCGGAAGACAATATCAGTATAAATTCGGCCTTCAGCCTCTATTTCCGTTACACCCTACAAACCGGCCGGATATCTGCAAGGATTGAGTTTAAGCGCCATGCCAATGTCCCATTACGCTATTATCAACACGCAGAAACGGTCTTCCGTCAGTCCAGGGTTCCAAAAAAATCACGATAGGTCGCATGTTTTTCCATCCGGTCAAGCTCATCCAGATTGTCCCAGCCCTGTTCCGTCATGTCAGGGATATAAAACCGGTGATCCAGACGTATCCCGTTGCCATGGTTATTAATTTTTTCCAATACAACTCCGTTATTCAGATAGACAATCATGGTTGACAGGCCTTGAATACCGACGGCAGATACAACAGGATGGAACCCGCAGATCTGTTGATGCTCCACCTTGCATAAAGGGTTACATCCGCCCTGCCCATCCTGAAAACATCAGCAGGGGAATAAGACGTGCCACTTCCATCAGGGGCTGTGTTCCAGCCTGAAAAGGTATAACCGGTTTTTACGAGCTTGCCGCTGTTGTCAAGCACTGTTACGGCATCTGCCGTACTGTAGGCGCCGTGGTCTTCAGGAGGAGTTCCACCGGTATTGCCGTTTCCATCGTAGGTGACGCCATATTCAGGATATGTTCCATATTTGAGATATGTGGCAGCGCACGCAACCCTGGCTGAACGTACCGCTATTCTCATGTAGCCCCCCTCTCCCCAGGAACTGCCCCATGAATTACGAAGTATCCAGTAATCCCCGTAGGCAGGGTCATTTCCCCATCCAACCAGGGCAACAGCATGATTTGTTGCCGTATATGCGCCATCCGGACACGTCGTAAGGGTGTCATGGAATATGCCGCCTGAATAACTGTTGAAACCTGATGTGACCATTACCGCCACATCAAGGACTCCATATGTCAGTAAGGCATTCTTGATGGTTTCCACATCGTTGGAAGGTATCCTTCCCCAGGATGTAAATATCTCAACCGGGTCGCTCCAGTGTGTGCATGAACCCGGATCAGTTGCCGTGTAAGGAAAATTGCTTTCCGTTGTAATCCCTTCATTGGTAAGGGCCTCCAGTTCCTGGTAATCATAGTCGGCTCCGTCGCAACCACTGAAATGCGTACTGTAAGGACCATATTTGCCAAGGCACCAGGCGATAAAGGATTCAGAGAAATCCACACACTGGGAATCATATTTGTCAGCCGCCACGTTATAGGTGCCTTCTGCCGCGGCAGCGGCCCCGAAGGCGTAACACGCACCGCAACTGCCCTGATCACGCACCGCGCCTATATAGGCATGCCCATCCTTGTTTCTCCAGTCAAAGGCAGTGACAAGGGACCTGCCTGTCAGGGAAGAACTCTTTTCAGGCAAGAGATCATCATTGGCATCCTGAACTACCTTTAATGGTTTCAAATCATAAAGCGGGTCGCCATTCATCTCCATGAATTCAACAAGAGGCGTCTCCTTCCGGGCGCTCTTCTTTGTATTATCCAGTTCCACACAAACAGCAAATTCTGTGATTACCCCTTCTGTTTCCACCCGTCTGGTCTCTGTGCCATATCCTTTCCTGGCGCAATATGAGAACCTCTTCCCTGCCTTTCCCCTTAAAAAATCCCATGCAGACGCCTTGCTGCGGTCAGGAAAGTTGCATATTCCATATTGATTACCTGAAGGATCATCAACAATCTCATATTCATAACCAAGAAATCGGCAATATGCAGCCGCGGGATTTGAAATCGCCTCCACAGAGGCTGGCGTAAAAAAAGCGGAAAAAAACAAAACAGCGTATAACAGCCACATGGAACACATAACCTCCCTGAAATACCTGAACAAAACCGTACCTCCTTGTTATCTTGAACAAACATCACGGCGCAAGGATGCAGCGCGAAACAGAAACCACTCCCTGCAAATTCCTTCATGTGCCGGCCACACAAAACAGAACAGTTTATGCGGCATCTATTCTGACACTATATCCACTACTAATGATACATTAAAACATATCCTGTATTTTTTCACCTCATATATTCAGGTTATCCGGCTTGACATTTGCATATTTTGCTATATTATCCATTGTCAGTTTTTTGCATTGCAGGCGGGCGTAGCTCAGCTGGTAGAGTACAAGCTTCCCAAGCTTGGGGTCGCGGGTTCGACCCCCGTCGCCCGCTCCATCCCTTTTTGAGGTTTGCCAGGAACATCCTGATGTGGATGTTCATGTCTTACTTTGATCAGCGGAGTTGTCTATATGTATGTCATCAATTGACTATTGATGACACATTATATAATACTCTGTTGACCAAGTGGGCCTATGCCCACTTTTTTATTTGCAACAAGGGACAATGGTGTCAAAAAATATTTGGACTTATGAGGATAAAAAAACTCTCTGCAACAGAAAAAAAGGTGCTGGAACTGCTTGAGCCCGTGGTAAATCAGGCGGGATTTGAGCTTGTTACAGTTGAGTTCCAGGGCGGACGGTCAGGAATGGTGCTGCGGCTTTTCATAGACAGGGAAGAAGGGGGCGTCACCCTTGACGACTGCGCATCAATCAGCCGGACGGCAGGCGACATACTGGATATCCATGACATAATTGCTGAAAGATACAACCTTGAAGTTTCCTCGCCGGGCGTAAACAGAATCCTGGTGACAGATGACGATCTGAGAAAATATACAGGTCAGAAGGTCAGAATAAGGGCCAAACAGCTCCTTGATGGCCGCAAAAGATTTAATGGTCTCCTCAAGGGAGTGGTTGACAACGCTGCCGCTGTCCAGATAGATAACGAAATTTTCAAAATACCGCTGGAGCATATTTCCAGGGCAAGGCTTGATATAATTTGACAGGTGCTGAAGAGATGGATTTAGAACTAAAAAGGATTATTGACCAGGTAAGCAGGGAAAAAGGCCTGGATCGGGAGATGCTGATTGACGCCCTTCAGGAGGCGATGAAGTCAGCGGTAAGGAAAAAATACGGCTCCCAGCTCGAACTGGAGGTCAGCTATGATGAAATCAGCGGTGAAATCGAGGTGTTCAAGTTCAGAACCGTGCGTGAGAAGGTGGACGACCCCGCAACAGAGATATCCCTGGAAGAGGCCCTGGAGCTTGACCCTGAAAGTGAAATAGGAGACAGCCTCGGAGAACAGCTTGACATCTCCGACCTTGGACGTATCGCGGCACAGTCCGCCCGCCAGGTCATAATCCAGAAAATGAAAAATGCCGAACGGGACATCATATACGATCAGTTCAAGGAACATGAAAAGACCTTGATTAACGGCATAATACAAAGATTTGACAAGGGCGGCATAATTGTCAACCTGGGAAGGGTGGAAGCGATATTGCCTTCTTCCGAACAGATATCCTCTGAAAGTTACAGGCGTGGCGACAGGCTGCGTGCCTATATAGTGGAAGTGAGAAAGACCAACAGGGACACACAGATTATCCTGTCCCGGACACATCCTGAATTTCTCGCCAAACTCTTTGAAATAGAAGTTCCGGAAATCGCGGAAGGCATAGTAAAGATAATGGGGGTTGCCAGGGAACCGGGCAGCAGGTCAAAGATTGCCGTGAGCTCAAGCGAAGCCGATGTCGATCCGGTAGGCGCATGTGTCGGCATGCGGGGTTCAAGGGTCCATGCCATTGTGCAGGAACTGCGCGGGGAAAAAATTGACATCGTTCCGTGGAATCCCGATCCTGCCAGATATGTGTATAATGCCCTGGCTCCTGCTGACTGCACCCAGGTAACCGTGGACGAGGCAAGCGAATCCCTTGAGGTTGTCGTGCCTGACGACCAGCTTTCCATTGCCATAGGAAGGCAGGGGCAAAACGTAAGGCTTGCCGCGAAACTGCTTGGATGGCGCATCGACGTAATCAGCGAAACCAGATTCGCCAACCAGAAAGTGCCCTCCTACCAGGAGTTCCTCACCCTGCCTGACATGACTGAAAGCATTGCTGACCACCTCTTCAAAAAAGATATAAAGTCAATGGAAGCCCTTGCTGACGCTGACCCTGACATACTGCGCAAGGACGCTATTCCATTTATAGAAAAGGCAAAATTGAGGCTGGAGGAACAACAGGAACAAGGCGATCCTGATAAAAAAGAAAGTGGGGCCGACCCCCTGCCTGACACAGAACAGGATGAAAAGCGTGATGACACGGGGAATATGTCCGAAGGTGCGGAGGCCCCTGAAGATAACGGTGACAGTGACGAAAGAGAAGCTGCGGCAAACATGCCGGACGAACTGACAACATAAAGATACATTTGACAGATTCAAGGAAAATTTTGATAGCGTGACCAGCCATCCCCGTTAGGGGGATGGGCATAATTCGCATACAACAGACAATTTCCGGGAGTAGATTACAGGAATGGCAAAAATCAGAGTACATGAGCTGGCCAAGGAATATAAAATGTCCAGCAAGGAAATGGCGGAAAAAATCCAGTCCCTTGGTTATCCCATCAAGGGATACATGAGTACTCTTGAGGACTTTGAAGTCAGCGAGATAAGAAAAAGGTTGAGGAACGAAACCGGAAAGGAAGAAGCGGGGACCAAGGGCAAAAAAACCGCCAAGGTTATCAAGCGCAGGCCCAGGAAAGTCCATATCAGGATAGTTCAGCCACCTGAAACGGCAGAATCAGACGACCGTGAAACGTTAACGGAAAAATCTGCTGAAGTCTCCTCACAAGCTGCGGTTGACAAGAAAGACAGCCAGGACGGGAAAGAAAAATCTGACATGGTCGCCCAAAAGAAGGAAACGCCTGCTGAAACCATGCCCGCGGACGCGCCTCCTGCGTCAGACGCTGAGGAAGACAACAAAAAACAGAAAGCCGTGACAAAGGAGACAGGCCCACAACCTGAAAAATCGGGCCAAATCACTGATGCTGTATCCGCCCAGCCCCGGGAGATTCCGGAAAAAGGACATCCTGATGAAGGGGCTGAGGCATCTTTCTCAAAAGCGGAAAAGCCGGACAAGACATCAGACGCGGTCATCTCTGAATCATCGGAAGATGCCGGACAGGTAACCGGGGAGGTGAAAGACAGTCAGGCAGGGCGGAAAGAGAAGGAAAGCGGGACAGAGAAAATTGCCCGGCAGAAGGAAGACAAGGTGGAAACCGCGCCAGACAGAAAAAATGACGCAAGGCAGGAAACCACACCTTCCGGCCCGGTGGAAGATGACAAGGTAA
>CAYXYO010000050.1:0-2656 GCA_964469365.1 uncultured Desulfobacterales bacterium
TTGTCTTTTCTCTTCTTCTGTGTTCCTTTGCGTTGAACTCATCAATGCAACTGTCTTTCTTGATCATTACGCAGTCAAGATAATCAACAATTTCAACAACACACGCCCTGACAGCCTTGCCTGCCGGGGTTTTTTCAAAACCGCCAAGATGAGCGCCTACCCCGCTGATATTAATACCTACATTGAGACCTCCCCCACTGGAATTGGCCTCTATTGTCCTGGCAAACTTTATCTCGCCTGTTGTGGTATCAACCACACGCAAGTCAACAGCTATATAGGCCTTTTCCTTTTTACCGCCAAGGGATACGCCAAAAAGTGAAATGCCGCCACCTGTGCCTGACACGCTTTCCTCATAGGATGTAACTGTTCCAAGCACAAGATATTTTGCTCCTGTAAGCTTGCCGATTCTGGCGGCTGTGCCGCTTCTGATCCTGCCGCTTGCCCCAAGGTCCTGCTCCCTGAGGACATGCCGCAATTTATTCCGTTCAACCACATTGAATGAACCAGTTGACGCCAGTTCGCTGGTTACCATTCCAGCAAGGTCCCGGCCCATGCCGCCACGCCACCATGCGGCGCCTGATGTATTCTTGAATTCAGCAACGCCTATGCTCGGTTTGGAACGCGCAACTGCTGAAGATGTCATGAACAACAATGCGCAAAAGACAATAAAGAGAGGCAACACCGCGAATTTTCTCATATTTTTCTCCTTTCTGATTAAAAAACAACTATTTAACATTTCTCATAGATATCATACTTACCTGCCAAAGGTCAAGGAAAACAGCCGCAAAGGCAGCATAAAATCAAAAGAAACTGGAAAGAAAAAAGGCGCCCGAAAGGGACGCCTTTTTGTTGATGATTATACAATGCGGGAATTATTTTTTATGTGTTGCCCGCATCTCTCTTGCCAGTGACTTGATCTCGCCAAGATCCTTGGTCATCTCCTGCCAGCCGTACCAGTAGGCGTAATCAGGATTCATGTGGAACAGACCCTGATATGATCTCATCCTGTGCTTCATGTACATCTGGAGCAGCACCTGATCTATATAGGACAAACCATCAAGGTCCTTGTTCCATGCAGCTCCGTTTGTGTGCATGAAAGAGAGCAGGAAGGGATAGTTGAAGGGATATCCCTCAGGCTTCTTGATAAGGCCGTCCTTGTAAAGGGCGGCAACTGTATTAATGGCCTCTGCCATAAGCCTGTTGGTCTTGAGTATCATTGAGTCAGCCATTTTGAACTGCTCTTTTACATACTTTTCCGAATGGCATTTTGAACAGGTTTTGACCATCTTGTCCCTCTCCTTGTCAAAGGAAGCCTGGTCAAGACGGGCAAGGTCCACTGCCTTTACGGCATTAAAAATCGGTTCATTGGGTTTTCCTGTTTCAGGATTAAGCACTGCCAGGGCCTTCAGGATGGTAACTGCATCAGCCTTCGCCTGGGGATCATCAGGCAAAGGCAGCCTTACGCCCAGGAAGCCCCATGCGGTATGGTTGTTATGATTGCCCTCTGACATATGGCAATCCTGACATGTTGGAGCAACCGCATCCTTTGGAAGATCGCCTGATTTTTTTGCAAAGTAGCGCTCTCCATGTTTGGAGCTTGACCACATCTCCCACTGGGGATGGTCATAACCCATGTGACACTGCTGACATGCCCTGGGAGTCAGTGCCTCTTTTTTGGAAAAGCTGTGGCGTGTGTGACACTCGTCACAGGAGTTGTTCTGGTAGCGGTAACCCTTGTCATGCTGCTCCTTTTTCTGGGCATCGCTCTTGATACCCATGTTGTGACAGCCACCGCAACCCTTACCGCCTTCGCTCAGTTCATCAGGCGCGTAATGCGTTGCAGGAATCGCGTTGAGTGACGTCCAGCCAAAATTATGCTTTCCCTTTGAAAACTGGTTAAACTGCTCTTCATGACACTGGGCGCACACCTTTTCATCCGGAAAACCTGCCTTTTTGTAATCCTTGGCTGACTGATGCGCCGTACCATGACACGATGAACATGTGACATCATTTTCAGCATGTTTGCTCACACTCCAGTCCTTTACCTGCCCGGGACTGATCTTTTTGTGACACTCAATACAATTTTCCTTTGCAGCGGCAGTCCCTGCAACGAACAGCAACGCAGCCGCAACGACAACAAAACGTTTCATCATTTTACTTCTCTCCTTTTCCAGGCTACAAAAATGTTGTTGTTTGCCTGCCACATCTCCATGACAGGACACCTATAAATAATATTATCAGATTTGGAAATATTATCAAATATGAATGACAATGTTTTTGAGTCAGCTCAAAAAACTGTTTTTTTTCTGTCAAAAAACTTGTTATGCGATATGCCTGTTACGCCATCTGACAATCAGAGCGCCAGACACATCATGCGGATTCCCGGATTCTGCGCCTTATGCTTCTTCTCCTGTCCCCTGACAGTTCAAGGGTCACTGCCGTACCCTTCATAAATTCCGAGACAATGGAAATCTCACCCCCGAGCTCTTCCTGAATCTGTTTCGCAAAGGTAAGACCCATGCCCACATGGCCCGTCTTGGTGGTAAAAAAGGGATGGAACACCCGTGGAAATATCTTGTCACGTATTCCTTCACCGTTATCCACCACCTTCACAGCGCAGGTCATGCCTTCATTAACAGGCTCAGCAAGCTCTATC
>CAYXYO010000051.1:0-9131 GCA_964469365.1 uncultured Desulfobacterales bacterium
GATATTTTCAGTTTTTCCGTAACGGATTACGATTCGGTGACATTATCCACGTCAGATTTTATCCTTGGTGATTATACAATCAATTCCGGAACAATAACCCTTTCTTCTCTGTCTGCAGGCTCAACCGGAGTTGACATGGACCTTTCCACCAGTAAAGGTCCTGTCAAGATGAATCTGGTCATCACCAAAAAGAATGACAACAGATATATTATCAACTCAAACGGTTCAGGGACATTGGGAGACTATTCGGTTTCGGTTGAGAATCTTGTGCTTGACGGTTCTGTCTGCACAAAGAATCCTGTGGGCGGCCAGATGAGATTTTCCGGTGACGGTGTGAATTCTGTGGTTACATTTCATTCCGCCTGTGACGGCCAATATGGATATTCAGAACGGTAATATCCGTTTGCTTCATTTAATAAGCCCCTGTTCCATTGTCAGGGACAGGGACAGGGGCCTGTTTTCACATTTGCTGACCGGCCTTTTGTAAGATGTTTTTCACTCCCTTTGTCTTGTCACATTACCTGTTCAGGGTGTTGTTTGCGGCAATATTTTCATTCCTGCTTTTTACAGGAGAATGTCGCGCATGGTACACCCCGCAGCATGGCGCCATTGCCAGAAACGCCTTTGAAAAACTGCCGGAGGAGATGCGGAATCTGTTTGCTCCATGGCGTGGGCAGATGCTGCTCAGTTCCCTGGAGCCTGATATTTCCATAATGGACTGGGATAACCATGAGTGGAATATTCACAGGCAGCCTGAAGACACCACATCCGGGCCTGAACGAATAGACGCGCTTTTCAGACGGGCGAAGTCCGCCCTGCTGGCTGATCCGCCTGACCTCGAAGCTGCCGCAAGGGATATGGGACTGCTCGCACATTACATGGCAGACCTTGCCCAGCCGCTTCACACCGACGCCTTTGACCCTGTTGAAGAATCCTGTCACCTGCCCTATGAATTTGATGTCTATAAACATCAGGATGAGATAAAATATGAAGACAGGGGGCTTTTGCCAGTCAAAAATCCCATGGAGAGGTCTGTGGCAGTGGCCCGGGAGGCAAACAGATTCTATGAGTCCATCCTGACTGCGTACAGTTCGGACAAGGGATATGAGAATACAAAGGTGATCAGCCGACTTGGGTGTCAGAGCGCGGTGGATAATATTGCCGACGCATGGACAACCATCTGGGCTGATACAATGAAAAAGGGGCCGTCCCTTTTTCTTGAGACATCCATGAAGACCTTCCGACCGGACGATCTGCTGGAAATAACGGTTTCAGCCACGGCAGGCAGGGACGGTGGGGGGGCCTTTGACCTTTATCTTCTCCTTGAATCCCCGGCATCCCGATATCTCTTTATCGGTCCCGGCCCTACCCTTTCAGATACGCCTGTTCCCTTTTTGAGCTCCTGGCCTGTTGAGGCGGTAATTCATAACACGGTATGTTCAGTTCGCCTCGGAGAAGCGGTCAATGAGGGACGTTTCAGACTTTACGGCCTGCTTGTCAAAGAGGGAGGCGATATTATGGCAGAAACAGACTGGATCGGAAGGCCGGTTTACATTGATTTTGTGATTGAGGCCTTGCCTGCTGCCGACAAGCTTCTTGATGAGATAAGTGATGAGGTATATCTTTTTCCCGCGAGAGACGCTGACGGCCACACATCCTTCCTGCCGTTAATGCGCTGGGACGTAATCTTTGTGGGCTCGAAGCAGGACAATCCGCTGACCGACATTGATGAAAGCGTAATCGGAAACATTATTCCAGGGGATTATAGCCACCTCATGCTTTACCTTGGACTGGACAAAGAGGGGCGGCCAACTGTTGTTGAAATGGTCCCTGATATCATGGGCAGGTTTAACATCAGACTGACCAGGCTTACCTGTAAAGAGACCGGTCCCCCTGA
This sequence comes from uncultured Desulfobacterales bacterium, assembly GCA_964469365.1. Classification (GTDB taxonomy): domain Bacteria; phylum Desulfobacterota; class Dissulfuribacteria; order Dissulfuribacterales; family QOAL01; genus CAYXYO01. The sequence goes on from CAYXYO010000051.1 coordinate 1,898, forward strand.
TTTCCAGGCTGAACCGTCAATGCTGCCTGTTTTTAATGTAGATATCAGCATGTACGGTCTTCGTAACGCCATGAGGCTTGCTCCTTCCTGGAGGGACATGGCCCTGGCCCATGAAAAAGAGTTGCTGGAACGCATTGCCATGGATATGGAGGAAAATTTTCCATATCAGTATGAATATCAGTACAATGAAAATAATTTTTTTGACGCGGAGATCAGGCTTGTTGACGATGGCAGAAAAGGGGGGGCCGGGTGTACGGACTACATCCTTTCCCTTTTTGAGGAGTATGCCGGGATCTGCATAACCGGCGCAAGGGCCAACGCCCTGGAAGTCACTGAATATTTCAGGCATCCACCTGGAAGCAGCGTCCAGATTCCGGATTATCTAAACCCTCTTCCATTCAGCATTACCGTAACCGATGTATTGAATATGGGATACCATCTTGTTGACCCGCCGCCACACCTGTTTCCTTGCGATATTGCCGCGGAAACAGGTGTGCCCCTGCCTGCCAGGGTGATGGCAAGTCCGGCCTTCGTACCTGTTCCGGCGGTTGAGTTTCCCTGAGTAAATCATAACCTGCGGCGTTCTCGTCACAGCCGATATCCATAGAGGATAATGATATGTCTGAAACCCTTTTTCATTATGATGCGACATATGAAATGCAGGATAATGACCTGCTTGTTTTTCCATACAGGGGAGAAGAGCTTCCCCTGTTCAATGGTGAATCATGCCCTGCCGTTATCACGGACACTCTGCTGGTGTCTGATGACCAGGGGGGCAGGAGGTGTTGTTTTGCCGGCATCCTGAATGGCAACCGTATCGCAGCGGAAACAGTCAGGTTAGACGCCAGGGACGTTTCCCCGGAACAGCAGATGAAGTCTGCCGTCTCATCAGCGATTACAAGGGCTGAAAAGGAATTTGCCGGGGCAAGGGTCGTTGTTTTTCTGTCAGAAGCCGGCAGGGAACTTTTTACAGCGGTACAAGAGGGAGCAATCCTTGGAGGCTACCGGTTTGACAGGTACCTTGAGAAAAAGTCCAAAAATATAAAAGTGTTCCTTGTCACTTCTTCTGAAGAACCGGAGATGACAAAGTCGCTTGCCAGTCATAACAACACTGTTTTTGAACAGGTGAACAGCGCCAGGGATATATTGAACGAGCCCCCCAATGTGATACATCCTGAATCCCTGGCTGAATATTTTTCCGTGCATGGCGGTCGTGCCGGTCTTGACATGGAGATATGGGATGAAACAAGGCTGCGTGATGAAAGGTGCGGAGGCATAATTGCCGTTGGCCAGGGGGCTGAAAGCCGTCCCCGGCTTGTTGTTGGCAGGTGGAGGTCCGGGAAAGCGAAAAGGCGTATTGCCCTTGTTGGAAAAGGCGTGACCTGTGATACCGGAGGCTACTGTCTCAAACCCGGCCCTTCACAGGTAGGCATGAAGTACGACATGGGAGGGGCCGCCATGATGTTTGCCTCTGCCTGCGCTGCCGCGCTGCTGGGCCTGCCACTGGACATCACCCTTTTTGCCCCGCTTGTGGAAAACGACATATCCGGCAATGCCTTCCATGCAACCGATATTATCACCATGCGTTCAGGTAAAACCGTCCAGGTTGACAACACCGATGCTGAAGGCAGGCTCATACTGGCCGATGCCCTTGCCCTGGCGTCTGAAGAAAAGCCTGACATTATCATAGATGCAGCTACCCTTACAGGGGCATGCGTTGTGGCCCTTGGCGAGGATATCGCCGGGCTTTTCAGCCGTGACAAAGAACTTGGAGAAAATCTTCTAAAGGCCGGCCTTGACACTGGTGAATGGCTCTGGCCCATGCCCCTGCACATGCCTTATATGGAGCAGTTGAAGACAGAGATAGCTGACTGCAGGAATCTTGGCGACAAATGGGGAGGGGCAGTGACAGCCGCGCTTTTTCTGGGCCAGTTTGTGCCAGAGGAGATCCCCTGGGCACATATTGATATCGCCGGGCCTTCTGTAAAGGAAGAGCCCCTGGGACACCTTGGCAAGGGGGCCAAGGGCTTTGGCGTAAAGACAATGGTGCGATTCATGTCCGGTCTGGCAGATTGATTGCCTTTGCAGCCAGTGGCGTTGCAAAGGGCCTTTAACCCGGTTTGCCGCCGTAAAGGAGAAAAACTTGACGCTGTTTCATGGAAAACTGGAGCCTGATACCTCAGGTAGCTGGCGCAGGAAGGCATTTCTGATAATTTTTGAGTCGGATACCAGGGCGGGCAAGCTCTTTGACCTGGCACTCATCCTTGCCATTGCCATGAGCGTGCTTGCCGTCATGTTTGACAGCGTGCGTGAGTTCAGGACAGATTACGGCGTATGGCTGCGTATGGCCGAATGGTTTTTCACGGTTCTTTTTACAGTTGAATACGTTATGCGTATCCTGTGTGTTGACAGGCCGTTTCGTTACATATTTTCATTTTTCGGCATTATCGATCTCCTGGCCATAGTCCCGACATATTTTTCATTTTTTATGCCTGAAACCATGTATATGGTTGTGGTGCGCGTGCTGCGCATCCTCAGGGTGTTCAGAATCCTGAAGCTCGGGGCCTATCTTGGAGAGGCGGACGTGCTGATGAAGTCCCTTGTTGCGAGTCGTAAAAAGATAGAGGTGTTTCTTTTCGCCGTTATGATGCTGGTCATTATCTTCGGTTCCCTCATGTATCTGATTGAGGGAGAGGAGAACGGTTTTACCTCTATCCCGCGTTCCATCTACTGGGCCATTGTGACCCTTACCACTGTGGGGTATGGCGACATAGCCCCCAGGACAGACCTGGGCCAGGCCCTGGCCTCGATTATTATGATTTGCGGCTATGGAATCATCGCGGTGCCAACGGGAATTGTTTCCGCTGAATTTGTCAGGGCGTCAGGGCCTGACCAGGTGATTTTCAAAAGATGCCCGGGATGCGGCGCGGATTTTCACGATCCTGACGCCAGATACTGCAAGGGGTGCGGGGAAGAGTTGCCGCCCTCCTCCAGGGATATCTGACCACTGTTTTTTTATACTTTTCCTGAAAAAAGAGGCAGAGGCATCGGGGCGGGTATCAGGAATCTTCCCTGATGATTATAATTGAAAGGGCAGGCAGCCTTGAGACCAGGCGGGAAGGCATGTCCCCTGACTTGAAGGCCTTTAGTCCTGACAGTTTCTTGCCACCGGTAACAAGGAGGTCATAGCCCCCCTGTTGCGCCTCCTGACATGCTTCTTCAAGCGGGTCTCCGTAACGGGTAAAGGCGTTTATCTCAACGGCCATGGCCCCTGCTGTTTCCATGACTTCCGCCAAGGTTTTTTCACCATGACCCCTTATCTCCGATTCAACATGTTCCAGATACTCCCTCCTTCCCTGGGAATATATTTCGTTATAGAACTGTTTAAGATAGGGGTCTATCACATGAAGGACAGAAAGGCTTGCCCTGCTGAAGGAGGCGCACGCCAGGACCCAGCGCAGCGCCCCTTCCGAATGTTCTTCACCGTCTGTCAGAAAGAGTATTGATGACCATGGACAGAATATTTCAGGCCCGGCGGGCGTTACGGGAACAGGCCTGTCGGCAGCCTGACATCCTGAGTCTTCACTCATTCCGGCATCAGCCTCCTGTCACTTTCAGGAGTTCTGAACCTATGAGCATTACAGCTATCAGGCCAAGAATCATTTTGGCTGTGGCCGCTCCCGAACCTACCAGAAAGGCGACTCCGCCTGCCTTTTTCATGTCGTCAATACTGATTGAAAGGCCGATGCCCGCAAAGCCGAGGGCAAAGAACCACTTGTAAACGGCATTCATTGCCCAGAATGGCGTATGCGCCACCTTCGGGCCGCCCAGCATCTCAAACTGCATGCTGTTCAGGAGCACAAGGAGAAAGAAACCGAGTATGAATACAGGAAACTTGTTTTTTATGGTGGCCCAGACCCCTGTGTCCTGGTCTGTGGAATCCTTGAGACCAAAGAACCACACTGTGTACATAACAATGAATGGGATGAGCATTATGCGCGCCGCGTTTATCAGCACGGCAGTATTGCGGGCCTCCTCTCCATACCATTCCGCGGCGGCTATAAGCTGTGCGGTATTCAGTATGGCAATGGCCGCCCATGCCCCGAACTGCGGTTGAGACACATGGAGCATCTCTCCCAGGTATGGCATGACAAAGAGCATAAGCGTTCCGAAAAGCAGTATGGTTCCGATGGCATAGGCCATGTCCCGTGGTTTCGCCTTTACGACAGGGGCAGTGGCAATGATGGCCGATACGCCGCACACGCCTGTTCCGGCCCCGAGTATTCCGGCCAGCCCGTCAGGCACCTTGAGCTTCTTGCAAAGATACATGACTGTAAGGGCCGTGCCAAATATGAATATCGCGGTCAGTATCAGGCCTGTTCCGCCCACCTTGAGTACGTCGGACCAGATATAATGGACTCCGAGTATGATGATTCCCGGCTTGATAAGGGGCCTGGCTATACCTATGCCTGGCAGGAAGATGGCTGCAATACCAATGGTATTTCGTATAATTATACCGCCGATAAGCAGCATGGCCACATACTTGAACTGGCATGTTTCATACAGGAAGGTCGCCCAGTCCCAGCTCTCTCCCGCCGTGCCATTGACCTTCTCCAGGGATTTCCTGTAACCGTGTATCTTTTTTTCAATGGCCGCTATCTTGTCGGAAGGCGCGTTTTCCGACTTGAGAATCTCCAGTTTCTGTTCAAGCATAGGCAGTTTTTTGCTTGCCACATTTGCCTTGTGGTAACCGGACAGCATATGGTGAATATTCATTACCACAAACGCGAACAGGGCGCAAAGCAGCAGGCCTGGTATGTACTTTGGCCAGTCAGGCACTATCATGGAACGTATGAACGACATAATCTCCTCCTTTTATTCCTGAAAGGTCTTTTCTAAAACAGGAAAAGGCCCTTTTTGAACAGATCGTGAACAAGATCAGGGGCTGCCATGCTGCACAACATAACCGCAACCGCCAGTATTATGGCCCAGATATCCTCTCTTTTTTCAGACGACAGCACCTTGTCTGATGTGGTCCTGAGAACCTCTCCATTATCGTGTTTTTCCTGTTTCATCTTTCCTCCGCTTGATGTTCTGTTTTATGATGACAGTGGTTACAAATGGTTGCCTGAAAGCAGTTCAGCCATCCTTTCAGACGCGAAAATGAGCGACTCGATATCGAGAAAGTCCAGTGCCCTGCTGTCAAAAAGCACCTTGACGCTGGCGTCAAAGCCGTCTTCAGGGTCGCTGTCCCAGAAATGTATCTGAATGGGTATCCGGGGCAGTACCGGGATTGTAAGGCAGAGGTCTGCATGGCATTCGCTGTTTACCGAACCTCCCAGGGATTCTGCCTCTGCCCGCAGCCTCCCGGCCCTTGAATCAAACTCCGCGGCCAGCTTGTCCTCTGTATATTTTTTCAGGGTGACAACCTTTGAAATTGAGTCGGGAAAGGATTCAAGGCCCACCCACTTCCCTGAAAGGTCGCCCTTGCCCCAAAAAAAGATATAGTTGTAAAGCAGAATCTGGTCCCTTGGCTCGATTTCCCTGCCATCATCAATGATTATGCTCTCTGAATTTATGAACACCCGGCTGCCAAGGTACCGGAGTTCAAGCATTTCCTTGCCTTCAACATTGGTGATTACCCCACCGAGATCAGCCGCCCGCTCTTCCAGGTGGATGTTTTCCGTTTTTTTCCTGAGCTCCTTCAGCAATGCTGTTTCAGCATCAGGTTTGCGGGGCTGTACCGTTCCTTCAACGCCGTCTGTTTTGACGTGGGGACACTTTGAAATAAGGGTGACGCCTGTCGCAACCGCCACGCTGAAGGCCATGCAGGCCGGATAACCGCATTCACCGCAGTTGTTCATGGGGGTCTGTTTTAATATCTGCATTACGTCTGACATGGTATCTCAAGGCATTTGATGAAAATCATGCCCTCTCCATATTTTGCCTGTCAATGTCAAGGATGGCGCATTAAAAAATTTGATGTCTCAAAATGAAACATCATCATGCATAGGGATACTGTAAAAATGTGCAGGATGTCAAGTGCCAGCCGGATGTTTAAGGTGAAATTTGTATCTGTTTGTGCGGGGAGACCTTGGGAAAGGGCCTTTTTTGTCCCATGGCATCGCTGTCGTCCACATGAAAAGAACCGCACATTGCTCCTTGCGCTGAAGCAAGATGGCGATGTCAAAGGCGTCAATATAAGTCAAAAAAAGGGGCATACCCGGTTAAGGATATGCCCCTTTGTCTATCTTTCAGAAAAAACAGGAGGAAGTTACATCATGCCTCCGGGCATTCCGCCCATTCCGCCCATGCCTCCCATTCCGCCCATTGCCGCGGCGTCATCTTCTTTCTTGGGCACTTCGGCAATCATGGCCTCGGTTGTAAGGAGCAGGCCGGAAACGCTTGCGGCATTCTGCAGAGCGCTTCTGGTAACCTTTGTCGGGTCAATGATTCCTGCTGCTATCAGGTCTTCATAAACACCCTTTGCGGCATTGAATCCTTCATTTCCTGAAGCGGACTTCACGCGCTCGACCACGATAGACCCTTCGTGACCAGCGTTGCACGCAATCTGGCGGAGGGGCTCTTCAATGGCGCGCTTGATAATGTTTACGCCATGCTGCTCTTCCTCATCATTGACGCTGATGTTGTCCAGTGCGTCAAGACAGCGGATAAGGGCCGTGCCGCCGCCGGCAACAATGCCTTCCTCAACAGCGGCGCGGGTTGCGTTCAATGCGTCTTCAACCCTTGCCTTCTTTTCCTTCATTTCTGTCTCGGTGGCCGCGCCGACATTGATTACGGCAACCCCGCCGATGAGCTTGGCAAGACGCTCCTGGAGTTTTTCACGGTCATAGTCAGAAGAGGTCTCATCAATCTGGGCCCTGATCTGTTTGACCCTGCCTTCAATCTTTTCCTTCTCGCCCGCGCCGTCAACAATGGTTGTATTGTCCTTGTCAACAACAACCCTCTTGGCCGTACCGAGATCATTGACAGAGATGTTCTCCAGCTTGATGCCAAGGTCTTCGGCAATCATTGTGCCGCCTGTGAGGATGGCAATATCCTCAAGCATTGCCTTGCGCCTGTCGCCAAAACCGGGGGCCTTTACCGCGCAGGCATTGAGGGTGCCGCGCAGCTTGTTCACCACCAGGGTTGCCAGGGCCTCTCCGTCAACATCCTCTGCGATGATCATGAGGGGTTTGCCCATCTTGGCAATCTGCTCAAGCACGGGCAGAAG
>CAYXYO010000052.1:0-2575 GCA_964469365.1 uncultured Desulfobacterales bacterium
TCATGTGCAGGCATGGAAAGACAGCGGCCTTAAACGTGCTGAGTACTGCAGACGTCAGCGTCTGTCCTATGATGCCTTGACATATTGGTATGCCAAGACCAAAAACGCTGATTCTCAAACGGCCTCCAGTTCCATTGTCCCGGTTCTGACTATTCAGCCTGTGGAGCCACCCGTTCAGTCTCCAATCCGGATAAGATGCGGGAAACAGTTCACCATAGAACTCGACGGCGAGTTTGATGAGACTGTTCTCAGGAAAGTCATCAGGGTCTTGGAGGGATAGCCATGTTCCCTCAGTTCCCTGGAGTAAAGGTATACATAGCCACTGGAGTAACTGACCTGAGGAAGTCTATCGATGGTCTGTCCATGCTGGTTGCAGATTATCTGGAGCTTGATGCGTTCTCCGGGCATCTGTTCGCATTCTGTAACAGGAAGCGTGACATGGTAAAGGTGCTTTACTGGGACCGCAATGGATTCTGTCTGTGGCACAAGCGCCTTGAGCAGGGCCGGTTTGTCTGGCCTGATACCACTGAAGACGTACTGACTATAGAGGTTAGGCAGTTGAACTGGCTGATGGAGGGGTTGTCTTTACAGCAGCCTCGTGCGCATGGGAGAGTAAAATATTCCATTATTTCCTAAATATAATATTACTTATTTTTTTATAAAATATTATTGAAATTTTTTAGAGATATGCTACCTTAGGGACATGAATTCAGTCCCTGCCATACTCACGGAAGACCCGAAAGAGCTTCAGGCCATCATTCTTGAATTACACAGGAAGCTCATAGAGGCCAAGGCCCATTTTGACCGGGAAACAGGGATTCTCATTGAACAGATCAGGCTGCTGCGCCAACAGATGTTTGGCCGCAAAAGCGAAAAGTTTTCTTCCATTCCTTCCAATGTTCACATTCAACCTCTCTTTGACATGCCTGAACCTGAAGACACAGAGGAAGAAACAGAAGAGATAGCCGTCCCGGCGCATACCCGCAAAAAACGTGGACGCAAGCCCCTGCCTGCAGACCTTCCCAGGGAAGAAGTCATTCATGATATTCCCGAAGAGGAAAAAATATGTGCCTGTGGCCACATGAAAGAGCGGATTGGCGAGGAGGTATCCGAACAGCTTGATATTATACCTGCTCAGGTCCGTGTTATTCGTCATATCCGTCCCAAATATGCACGCAGCAACTGCCAGTGCGACAATACTGAAGGTCCTGCTGTAAGCATAGCTCCGGTGGAACCGCAGATTGTTCCAAAGTCAATTGCCACTCCCGGCCTGCTGGCATACATTCTGGTCAGCAAGTTTGTGGACCACCTCCCATTTTACAGGCAGGAGAAAATACTCAGGCGCATGGGGGTAGATATTTCCCGCGCCATCATGTGCAGATGGGCCATGCAGGTAGCAACTGCCTGTCAGGTCCTGCTGAATCTGCTGCAGGATGAACTCTTGAGTGGTTTTTATGTAAATGTGGACGAAACTACCGTTCAGGTGCTTCGCGAACCTGAGCGGTCGCCCACAACCAAATCATATATGTGGATTTTCCGGCGAGGAGACCCGGAACGTCAAATATTGATCTTCATATATGACGAAACCCGCGGTTCAAATGTAGCAAGTACATTTCTGGACGGTTTCAAGGGGTATGTCCAGACCGATGGGTATGCCGGCTATGACTTTCTTGACCGCTGGGCAGGCGTGCGTCATATGGGTTGTATGGCGCATGCCAGGCGTAAGTTCACTGATGTTATCAAAGCCCGGGGTAAGAAGCACGGCAAACCTGGCAGTGCGGATGTTGCCCTTGGCTATATTGGGAAGCTGTATGCTCTTGAGAAAGAGGCAAGGCGTAATAATTACTCTTCCCAGGATATATATGAAATGAGGCAGGAGATGGCCAAACCTGTTATGGAACAGTTTCATAGCTGGTTATTGAAGCGTGCTCCGCAGGTTCCACCCAAGAGCCAGTTAGGTAAGGCCATATCATATTGCCTGCCTCAATGGAAGCGGCTGGTTGTCTATATTGAAGATGGTCATCTTTCCATCGACAATAATGCGGCTGAGAATGCAATCCGGCCTTTTGTTCCAGGCCGCAAAAATTGGCTCTTTGCCGGTACTCCGGAGGGAGCGGAAGCCAGTGCCATGCTGTACAGCCTGGTAGAGACTGCCAAGGCAAATGGTCATGAGCCCTATAGCTACCTCAGGCATATTTTTGCGGAATTGCCTTATGCTGTTAGCTTGTCAGAGTATGAGGCGCTCTTGCCATGGAAGCTTGAGCCCAAAACTATCTCGCACGGTTATTCCGTTAAAACATAAGTGAGCTTTATTACCGGGGTGCAAGTCACTGTGCTATAATCGGAATATCGGCAAAATAGCACATTGAGGGGGAGTCATACGGCTCCCCCTTTTTTGTTTATTATTTGTTCCAGCATTTGGTAAGATATTATGCCAGCTCAGTAAACTGAAAAAAGATGGGGTTTATAAAGCGCTTACGTAGAGATACACGGGATTGCCATTGCTGTTGACGCTGCCGAATACCTGCTGCACAGTATCCGCTGCATTGTCCAGCTTTGCCGGGGTGGAGACAAA
>CAYXYO010000053.1:0-3145 GCA_964469365.1 uncultured Desulfobacterales bacterium
GAATGCGGACATGACAGACTGCTGTTTAAAAGGTGCTGTCTGTATGACATCAATCCTGGCAAATGGCTGATGGACAAACTCCTTAAAAAAGAATAAGGGCATGGCAAAAAGCCGCTGCCATGACGAACACATCAGGAAAAACAAACCAATGGCGGCCTTGCCACGGCATTGCCGCCATGAAACGGTTGTTACGACAGACTGAAATCAGAAACGCGGCAAAAGCATCATGCCCGCTGCCCTGAAAGACTCCTGCCTAACGAGTTCCGGAATTCCTGGGACACCATACTTAATTATTGACACAGAGGGGGTGCGTATCCTTTCTTTTTTGTTAATTGATTTACACGGGTGAAATAAATCAGCAGGATACGCCATTTTTACGCAAATGCCCATACACCAGATTTGACTATAACTCCCTCTCATTGGGTCGGCTTAAAACTACTCAGACCCATTTTTCTCCTGTATCGCCATTTTTTTTGGCCACTTTTCTCAATCGTGTAATTAATGGCTTCCGTTTTATTCATCAGCCTGCGGCGATCTCCTTCCACACGTCTTCCATGCCAGGCATCCTTTCGGCAGTCACAAGGGATGAGAGGCTTGCCCCCACAATGCCCGGAAGGACAATGGCCTGCCCTGTAAGCCAGAATCCCCTGAGCCTGGTCACAGGTCCGGGGTTATACTGTCCAAGGCAGTGCTGTACGCCATAGGCCCCGCCCTCTGGAGAGGCAAGCTCATCAACAAAGGTGCATGGGGTGGCGGTTTCCATCACCCGTATATCCTTTATCCCCACCTGCCCTGCCGTGTAAATCAGGGATTCCATCCTTTTTTCTTTCCATTCATCATACCCCGGCCCCCTCCGCCCCTTGCCACGATAAAAACCTGACGTCTGCTTCCACCACGCAGGGGCCATGATGATTACCTCCCTCTCCCTTTTGTCAGTACCGTCACCCTCCTTGACCGAAGGGGCAGATATCATCACCATGCTCTCCCTGCTCTCCCTGTCAGGGGAGATGAGGGAAAAACCTGACGGCATGCGCCAGATATTTTTCCACCTGAGTTCCTGTAACTCCCTTTCAGGTTTCGCGCCAAAGAGCATGAACATTGACATGGTGGATTCAAGGGCTGACATGCGGTGCAGGAAGGCAGGTCTGAATGCCCGTCCGGGAAGTATGCCTGGCAGCAGTTTGGGGTTCCCTGAAAAGACAACCTCACGGGCCTCTATCGTCTCGCCATCGCCTGACACCACCCCCCTTGTCTCCCCGTTTTCCTCCAGTATCTTTTCAACGGTAAAGCCTGAAATCACCTCTCCGCCCCATCCGGCAATCTTGGCAGTCAGGGCATTTACAAGGGCCTGTCCCCCTCCCCTTATGCCGCACACGCCGGTATAAAAGCTGTGCGCCACCCTTGAATGCGCGGCAAGGTTGGCACGTTCAGGCAGAACTCCGTAAAGAAATGACGGCGCGCTCAAGACCGCGTGAAGAGAGGGGTCAGAGGTCAGGCCAGAGATATATTCCATGAAATTGACATTGGCAAAGCGGAAGAAATCCCTGTGAAAGGAATCATGGGACAGGGAAGGATTGTAAAAGGGAACCTGTGCGCAGAGTTCCTCGACCATACTGAAATATGATTCTATCGCCTTTTTTTCATTGGGGAAAATGGTGTTAAGCTCCTCCATGAAACGGCTGTAGCTGAAAAAGGCCCTGACCTTTAATTTCTCTTCACCGATTACAAGGAGATCATGCCCCTCTTCAGGAAAGGGTATGATATCGATATCCCTGTCAATCCCGATATGTTCCCACAGTTTCCAGAGCAGTTCCCCCCTGCCGAGGCTGCCTGAGTAATGGAAACCGGTATCAAAGGATATCCCACCGCGACGGAATCTCTTGATTGAGCCGCCCGGCCTGGAATGACGCTCGCAGACAACAACCCTTCTGCCATATTTGGCAAGGAGCGCGGCAAGGGTGAGACCGCTTATGCCGCTTCCAATGACAACAGTATCAGCCTTCATGGTATCTGATGACAAGCGACGCGTTTGTTCCACCGAAACCTGACGCGTTGCACAGAATATTTCCTATATCAAGAGAGATGGTTTCCAGTGGCAAAAAAAGCTCCCTTGCAGCGGGGTCAGGCCTGTCAAGGTTCCGGTTGCCGGTAACAAAACCGCCTCCTGCCATGAGAAGCGAATAGACAACCGCCGAAGCGCCCGCCATCCAGAACTCATGGCCTGTGAGGGCCTTGACCGCTGTAATGGCCGGATGTCCGGCTGACTGACCATCCGCCCGGCCGAACAGGGAAGAGAGGGCCTCTGCCTCTGCCCTGTCCCCTGCCACAGTGGAAGTGGCATGCGCCAGGACAATATCAATATCCCCCGGGGTCAGACCGGCGTCATCAATGGCTCCCCTCATGGCCCTTTCAATGCCCTTTCCGTCAGGCGCAACTATGTTGAAACCGTCTGAACATGAGGCATAACCTGCCACCTCGCCAACAATCACAGCTCCCCTTTCCAGGGCGGAGTTCATATCTTCAAGGACAACCGCGGCAGCCCCTCCCCCTGGAACAAGACCGTCCCTGTCAACGTCAAAGGGACGCGAGGATGCGTGCGGTTCATCCTCCCTTGACGAGAATGCCCCAAGGGCGTCAAAGCTGCACATTGATTCCCAGGATATCTCCTGGGCGCCTCCGCAGATCATGATATCCTGCCTGCCTGAACGTATAAGTTCAGCCCCCTGCCCTATTGCCATGGCCCCGCTGGCGCACGCGGAGCTTACTGTCCAGCAGCATCCCTGAAGCCTGAGAAACGCCCCGAAATTCAGGGTGATGGTGCTGTTAAGGAGTCTGAATATGTGTCCGCTGCCAATGGAATGGCTTGAGCCGGTCCTGCGCAGGGTGTCAACCTGCTCAACTGCCGTCACCGCTGAAGAATCATTGCCCATTATCATCCCTGCCCTGGCATTGTCAGCAACCATTTCAGGGGCAATTCCGGCGTGGGAAAGGGCGTCTGACACGGCCTTCCATGCCCAGAGACCAAATTCAGGCAGGGTCTTTCTCTTTTTTTTGGGAAGGATTGCCGCCGGATCAATCCCCCTTATCACCCCTGTAAGGGCGCTTTGCATGCCCAGGGCCTTGCGTTCAGGCAGAAACTCAATGC
>CAYXYO010000054.1:0-2705 GCA_964469365.1 uncultured Desulfobacterales bacterium
CCCTGAAAAAACTTTGTTTTTCTTTTTCTTCTTTTTCTTTGCCATCTCAATTCATCTCCATGTTGGTAAGGCAGGATACCCTGCCCTTTGTCATACTGCCGCATATATCATTAAAAATGATAGAACCATTTCCTATGGTTGTCTTCCTGCCTATGTGAAGCAGGAGTGCGCTATGCCACCACCTGTGCCATAACTCCTCATTACCCACTGGCGGAATTATGACACAACCGCCCTGGAGACCTCCGGTGGGAATCTTCCTGTTTTGGGGAAAAGAGACCTTCTGACACTCCTTCCAGTAATTGATATCCATGATATGCCCTGGATTTTCAAGAAAGGCATCTGTCTCATGCCACGGAAACGGCGGCGGTTCTTCCTGGCTGTTCTGATGGGTCAACAGGTAGAGCCGCCTTGCAAACCGCTGGAAAGTCCAGCCCCACGGTATCCTGCGTAATACTTTATGCTCCTTGCGAAGCCGCAGGGGGGTAACCAGTTTTACAATCCATGGTGGAGACTCGAACACGGCGTTATCAAGAAAATCTGCAAGGGGCCAGGACAACCTGTGCAATCGGTATGCGCCGTTTCCGGGGAAAACGGTTGTCCATTTATAACCCGGCTGCATCTGCAATATGGTCTCAAAATCAAAAAAGGTCTTTTTCCTGCCAGTACCAATATCAGTAAGGTTCTGCATGGCAGACAACACATGGATAATCTGTTCGTCGTCCAGGCCGGCAAGGGTGATGTCAACCTGTATCCTGTTGCGGGAAAATCCTGAAGGGGTCAGGATGTAAGGACGTGGCGGCATGTCAAAGCCAGATATGCACCCCCTCCTCTCATACATTATATAATAGAGACAGGATGAAGCCATATCACAGTTGTGACAGTCCTTTTCCTCAGGCCACATGCAGAACAGCCTTACAAGCTCACGCCCCAGGATCCCGCGCCATGCCGAACCAAGATAGCCAGAGAGGTTATTCCTGCCTCTTATCCTGAAAACCAGCCTGTATATTCCAAGGTCGAGACATGGAAAAAGCACCCCTGGGTCGGGATTGAAAGATGTTGCCATGTTAGCATTGTTCACTGTCATCTCCAGTCATGTTTTTATCCACACCGTCTTTACTTTTAGCGGCAATGGAAGAGAGTAATGGCTTTTATTGATCGGTTCTTGCCATATTAGTCGTAAAACAACAGGAAAATGTGACACATATCTTCAAAATAAGTATAGATGCAGATAGAAATATCTTGTAACGGCAAAAATCATAAATAGTTGAAATGCAGCAATGACAAACAGTTCTCCTGCGCATCTACCTCGACGGCCACATCCTTGTGTGCAGACTCGAATCCGGCATAGGCTTTCAACAGTCCGTCTTTCAACGCCTGACTATAATAGGAATACGCAATTATCCTGAGGGCCCTCGAGGGCTGGCTGCCACTTTTGAAAATGGATGCCTCCAGAGCCGGGACAAGGTGAGAATATTCCAGTCCTTCATTCCTGAGGCAGATTATGGACCAGTAGAGTATGCTTGTGAAGGGATGTTCCGTGCCGACAGGCAGATTGCATAGATCGCACAACTGTTCTTTCCCGGCAAGAGGCTTGTTGGCAAGAAACTTCATGAGTGCCTGGCGGTAATATTTGGAGATTGCCGCATAGCTGAACAAGGTCTCATCCATGAGCCTGGCCGCTCCCTCGAGGGCGTTTCTTGCTTTATTATAATCTCCCATGTCAATATAGATGTTGGCTTTATAGACAAACCATCTCTCCTTGTCCGAAATGCTCTTGAGGTGCTTTTCATGTTCCTCGATAATATCAAGGGCTTCACGGGACTTTCCCATCAAGGCAAGGGTAAGCGCCTTGAATCCTACGACATGAAGCGCTGTATCCAGAACGCCTGCCTGTTTGATTGCTTCTCCATAAACAGCATTGATAATGGACAACGCTTTTGAAAAGCTAAATTCATTGTTATATATGTCTCCCTTCAATGCGGCATACCGGAACCCTGAAGACTTGTCCGCATTACCTATTTCCGCATCGAGTTGGCGGATTATCTTTCTGGCCTGGATGACATCTCCGGCATGGTTACATACGGCAAGCCTGTTAAGGTTGAAGATGAATTTCAAACCGGGATCGCGGAGTCTGGACTCAAAGTGGCGAGGCAGGCATTTCAGAACGAAATCACAAGAACGGTAATATTCCGGTCGTTGCGATACGTTTCTGGTAAGGACATGACACACCTCTTCAAATGTGCGGGAAGAAAGCCTGTCCCATGCCTTCTCGACAGGCTGTTCAAGACACAGGTGAGCGTATTGCCGAATCTTGTGATAGGGGGTGCTGGCAAGCCTTCTCAGCGCAGCGGCAGGGTCGGTTCCAAAGAGCGTGGTTATACTGTAAAGGTTCTCCAGTTCTTTCTGCCGGTATTGAAGGTGGATGGTATTTTTCCTCTCTTTTATTCTGTCGAATATGAGTAATTTTTCTTTTTCAATACTGCGAAATACATGCCCCATGGCATCAGGATAGCCCATTGCGGGATGTGTGTCCTTGGAGACTATCACAGGGCGTTTTATGCTCAAGCAATTCCAGCCTGCCCTCTTTTCATTCCTTTCTGCAAGGTCCTGAACAAAGGTGTCAAAATAACTCGTAAGGGCAGGAATCAGTTGCTTAACTTGTTCAAAATACGAATAGACATCAGTCTTTCTTTCCTTTGTTCTCG
>CAYXYO010000055.1:0-7735 GCA_964469365.1 uncultured Desulfobacterales bacterium
CTGCCTCTAAAGGTAAATACTGCCGGTGTAATTCCGCCGATCTTCGCTTCTTCCATTATCATGTTTCCTGCCACCATAGCAAACTTTATGCAGATATCATGGATGCAGTCCTTTGCCCAGGCGTTGCGTCCAGGGAGTATTGTGTACGAATCGATATTTGTCGGTCTTATTATCTTCTTTTGTTATTTTTATACTGCTATAACATTCAACCCTGAGGATATGGCCGATAATCTGAAAAAGAACGGCGGTTATGTGCCGGGACAGAGACCTGGCAAGAGCACAGCCGAATTTATTGACCGCATATTGACACGTATTACATTGATAGGTGCTATTTATATCTCATTGATTTGTGTATTGCCCAGCATGTTGATTTCCTATCTGAATGTCCCTTTTTATTTTGGAGGAACTGCCCTGTTGATTGTTGTGGGGGTGGCGATGGATACCATGGGACAGATAGAGTCACACCTTATAACCAGAAATTATGAGGGATTTATGAAGGGCGCGCATTTAAAAGGAAGACACGGTTAAACAGAGCGGGTTTTGTAAGGGTAAGTGGCGAGGTATAAGACACGCATCAGGCTCAAGGCAAGGTGGGAGATAGATCGCCTTTATGCTGCCAATCAGATAGTTTGTAATACCTTGTCAGAATTAAAGGAAAAGTTGCAGGACGGAATTACTACTAAGGATATTGACCTGTTGGCTGAAGAACGAATTGTTGCCAGTTCTGCCAAACCGGCTTTTAAGGGATACCGGGGTTTTCCTGCGACCACATGTGTTTCAATAAATAATGAAATAGTTCACGGCATTCCTTCGGAAAAACGTGTGCTTAAAAGGGGTGACCTGGTAAGCATAGATCTTGGTGTGGTCTATCATGATTATTATGGTGATGCGGCCTTCTCGGCCCTGGTTGATGATGAAGGTACGGATGTGGCAAGGGATTTACTCAGGGTAACCGAGGAATCCCTTTACGCAGGCATAAAAAGGATGAAGCTCAGAAAACGGCTGGGCGATGTCTCCAGCGCCATTCAGAATGTGGTGGAGATGAACGGCTTTGGCGTGGTGCGGCAGTTTGTCGGACATGGGATCGGCAGGGCCCTGCATGAGCCTCCTGAGGTCCCCAATTACGGCAGAAAAGGGACTGGCCCGGTCTTGCGGACCGGCATGGTTATTGCCATTGAACCAATGGTGACGGAAAAGAGCCCTGAGGCCATGGTCCTTGAAGATGGCTGGACTGCCGTTACCGTTGATGGAGGACTTGCGGCGCATTTTGAACATACTGTTGCGATTACAGAGAAGGGTCCAAAGATTTTGAGTAAATGTTGAATTAAGGTATTGTGATATTGTCCTGTTTCGGATACTTTCAAGGTTCGCACCGGATTTGCCGTTAACATTCAAACGGGATAGCCTGAGTCAGAAATAAAAGGTTGCCTGTTTGAATATGCATATTTTTAATTAGTGAACTTGTAAGGAATATTTATGTCAAAAGATGATGCTATTCAGGTTGAAGGCAAGGTGCTTGAAACATTGCCGAATGCCATGTTTCGTGTTGAGCTGGAAAATGGTCACAAGGTTCTTGCCCATATTTCCGGCAAGATGCGAATGCATTATATAAGAATTTTACCAGGTGATACCGTAACAGTTGAACTCTCTCCTTATGATTTGACAAGGGGAAGGGTTGTCTACCGGGCCAGGTAGACATTTGTTTTTTTTATGGGCGTTACCGTTTAAGGACTACGCTGCTGAAAAAGCAGGTTTGGACTGTTAGCAAAGTTAGGAAAGGCTGATTTGGATATGAAAGTTAAAGCGTCAGTAAAGCGTCGTTGTAAAGACTGCAAGGTTATCAGGCGGCACGGTATTGTGCGGGTGATTTGCAAAAATCCACGTCACAAGCAGCGTCAGGGTTAATGGAGGTCTTATAAAGTGGCACGTATAGCAGGGGTGGATCTCCCCCGTAACAAAAGAATGGAAATTGCCCTTACCTATATATATGGTATAGGCAGGACTTCGGCCCAGCAGATTCTTGACAAGGCCGGAATAGACAGAAACAAGAACTCAGACCAGCTTGACGATAATGACATTACGGCCCTGCGTAAAATCATAGACAGTGACTACCAGGTGGAAGGTGACCTGCGCAGGGAAGTATCCATGAATATCAAGCGGGTGATGGACCTTGGAAGCTACAAGGGCCTTCGACATCGCAGGGGGCTTCCGGTAAGGGGGCAGAGGACATCCACCAACGCCAGGACACGCAAGGGGCCCAAACGCACTGTTGTGAAAAAGAAGAAATAATGCAGTTGATGTAGTTTGTTTGAGTGTTACTGTTTTCCGTTGTCAGGTGCAATAATATACATAAAATTTATAATTCAGGTTAGGTAGGTTTCAGGAGAAAATATAAATGGCTTCACCAAGGCGTCGTGGACCCAGAAAAGAAAAAAAGAATATCCCTGAAGGGATAGTTCATATTCAGGCAACTTTTAATAATACAATCATAACTATTACAGACAAGGCCGGAAACACTGTCTCCTGGGCCAGTTCAGGTGGTCAGGGTTTCAAGGGTTCCCGTAAGGGTACTCCCTTTGCGGCACAGGTGGCAGCGGAACTCGCTTCCAAAAAGGCTGCCGAGCATGGCATGAGAACGGTTGATGTTCATGTAAAGGGGCCTGGAGCAGGCCGTGAGGCTGCCATCCGGGCATTGCAGATAGCTGGCCTGAATGTGAAGTTGATTAAAGATGTTACACCGCTGCCCCATAACGGATGCAGGCCGCCCAAGAGACGCAGGGTGTAGCCCTCTGTTTGTGTTAAAGAATTAAGATTTTTGGAGGATTTCTAACGTGGCAAGATACACTGGTCCAAGATGCAGGTTGTGCAGACGGGAAGGCAGCAAGCTCTTTCTTAAGGGAGACAGGTGTTTTTCAGAAAAGTGTTCTTTTGAACGCAGGAGTTATGCGCCCGGCCAGCATGGTCAGGGAAGAATCAAGGTCTCTGATTACGGTATACGTTTGCGGGAGAAGCAGCGTCTGCGCCGTGTTTATGGTGTGCAGGAACATCAGTTCAGGAGTTATTTTGACGAGGCAGACCGTCAGAAAGGCGTGACAGGCACCAACCTCTTGGTTTTGCTTGAACGTCGTCTTGACAATGTGGTGTATCGCGCAGGGTTTGCTGAATCCAGGTCACAGGCAAGGCAACTGGTGAAGCACGGCCATTTTCTTGTGAACGGACGCAGGACGGACATTCCTTCATTCCTTGTAAAGGTGAATGATGTGATTAAACTTGCTGACAAGAGCAAGGAGATCCCTGGTATCGTGCAGGCCCTTGAAGCTGTTGCAAGGCGTGGCGGCGTTCCTGATTGGCTTGAATTTGATTCCGGCAAGAATGAATGTACTGTAAAGGCAATGCCTGAACGTACACATATTACAATGCCTGTTCAGGAACAGTTCATAGTTGAATTCTATTCCAAATAGAGGATTATCTATTGACTAAGGCTGCTCACGACTTTCATGTCCTGAGCAATCCGGGCAACCACAACAACCTTGATTGAATTTAAGCTCTTTTTCTGAATAGAGATGTGGATATGACAACAGATCAGATACCCTATTACCGTAACTGGCGCGAACTTATAAAACCTAACAGGCTTGAAGTGGACCAGGAGAAGCTGACATCTTCCTATGGCAAGTTTACCTGTGAGCCACTTGAACGCGGATATGGTACGACTCTTGGCAATGCCCTCAGAAGGGTATTGCTCTCATCATTGCAGGGGCCGTCGGTTTTTGCTGTTCATATTGAAAATGTCCTTTATGAACTGGCAACAATCCCGGGGGTTCTTGAGGATGTGACAAATATCATACTCAATCTTAAGGGGTTGCGGCTTAAACTGTTTCAGGACGAAAATAAAATCCTGAAGGTTGAGAAAAAGGGAGCCGGGGTCATCACCGCGGGAGACTTGGTTTCGCCTGACGGATCTGTTGAAGTGCTTAACCCTGAACATCATATTTGTACATTAAGTGATTCAGGGGAAATCAATATGGAACTGTTTGTCCGCTGGGGTAATGGATATGTCCCTTCGGAAGAGAACAGTACACTTGTTGAGGACCTGCCTGTTGGCACAATAGCAGTGGATTCTCTTTTTTCTCCTGTGCTGAAGGTGAACTATACTGTCTCTCAGGCCCGTTTGGGTCAACGTACTGATTATGACAAGCTGGTAATGGAAGTGTGGACAGACAGCAGTGTTTCGCCAGAGGATGCCATTGCATACGCTGCCAAGATTCTCAAGGAGCAGTTTACTGTCTTTATCAACTTTGATGAAAGTAATGAGCCAGAGGAAGAGGTTGACCAACCTGATTTTGAAGGCAAACTTGATGAACTGAACAAGAAGATTGATGAGCTTGAGTTTTCTGTACGATCTGCCAATTGTCTTAAAAATGCCAATATCCACTACATTGGAGAACTGGTTCAGCGCACGGATCAGGAGATGCTCAAAACCAAAAATTTTGGCAGGAAGTCTCTTGAAGAAATCCAGAAAATACTGGATGGCATGGGGTTGAGGCTTGGAATGGAGCTTGAAGGATGGACCCCTCCTGATGACAATACCGCAGGTGACGAGACATCAGAAGATAATGCTGAGGAAGGTGATTGATAAATGAGACATAGAAGAAAAAACCGCCGATTGGGCAGGACGACACCGCACAGAAAGGCCATGATGAGGAATATGGTGACCTCGCTCTTAAAACATGGCCGCATAAATACTACAGTAACCCGTGCCAAGGAGTTGCGTATTCTGGCAGAAAAGATGATCACACTGGGTAAGGATGGTTCATTGCACGCCAGACGGCAGGCTCTGTCTGTTATTCGGGAGAAGCCCGTGGTTGCCCGGCTTTTTAATGAAATAGCTCCTGCCTTTGAGGATCGTAATGGTGGATATACAAGGATCGTGCGTACAGCTCCAAGGAGAGGTGACGGTTCAATGATGTGCATTATTGAACTGGTTTCAACGCCTGTGACGAATAAGGCCTCATCGGATACGGATGTGCGGCAGGATGAGCAGCAAGATGTTGCGTCTGCAATACCGGAAGCTGTTCCTGAAACCGGGGTCGAGGATAGTGCTCAAGAAGACGGGGTGGCTGCTGACAGCGTGGATGATAGTGCCACTGGTGATGGTTCTGAAGATATGGTTGAGGATGACGATAACGCATCTTCACCTGAGAGCGAATTGGATAATTCAGAAGAAAACGAAATAAAAGACAGGGAAACCCCTTGACACAGGAACCGATTACCTGTTATTAATGGTTATTGTGTAAAATTTAATATAGAATTTCACTGCTATGAAAGCCTTTTCGGAGAAATCCGTCAAGGCTTTTTTGTTTTACAGAATGGGAAGGTGTTTTTATGTCAGGGCGTGGTGTTGAGAAACAAGCAGGGGATGACAGGGAGAGGCGTAAAAAGCGCAGGATGCCCGTATCATATCCGCCGGTTGTATTTGTGAGATATAACAATAAGGTATGGCATGCAAGGCCGGTTGATATATCGAGTGGAGGAGCGGGGATTGATATGCCGTTAGAGGTAGAGCCAGAGACGCCCCTTCTGATTGTATGGAATACTGAACGGTCCGGAACCATGAAGATCTCCTGTGAGGCGCGGTGGAGCCGTAAGCTGGAGAGTGATTTCTGGAGGACAGGGGTTGTGTTCAGGGATGTGGCCGGTGTTGAACGTCGTGAAACCTGTAGCCCGGCCCGGCCTGCAATGGGATGCTCGACTTCAACCATGCTAAAAAGATTATAAAAAAAACAGTTAGATGGGGAATTTTGTCATTGATACTTCATGGGTATCATAAGTAGCTGCAAGCAGATACAGCCTGAGAAAAAGATTTGGTGAAAGTTGTTTTCTGCAAGGAGTATGGTCGCCCCGCACATGAATAATGTGCGGGTTTTTTTTTGCTTACATCGTTGTTTCGTCAGCCCTGTGTTTTTTTTCTTTCAGCTTTTCATTGTAAAAGGCGATGACCTCTCTTCTGCTTATCATGCCCAGGAAAAGCGTGGGGTCATCATCGCTGACCACAGGTATCTTGTCGATGTTTCGTATGGTGAATTTGTTAAGCAGGGTATTTATGTCTTCACTTGGTGAAGTGGTAATCACGTCCTGTCTCGCCACGTCCTTTACAATAACCAGGGAACCTAATTCGTGGTTGTCAAAGAGTTGCTGTCGTATGTCATTTATGGAGAATATGCCGCTGAGTTTCCCCTGGCGGTTTACAACAGGGAAATAGTGCTGTTCAGTGTTTCTGAAAAAGAGGCAGAACTGTGAAAAGTTCATGTCTTCAGGTATCACACAGAAGATTTTCTTGTCGTTGAATATGTCTTTTACCCTTATGTCTTCCAGGATATCTGTAAAAAATGTGCCTTTGTGGGCTGGTGAACTGAACTTGTTGTCAACCTGCGCCCTGTACAGGTTGAATTTGCGGCACAGGAAATAACATAGGCTGCAGACAAGCATACTTGGCAAAAGCAGGTGGTAGGAACTGGTGATCTCGCTCACCACAATGATTGCTGTTATGGGTACGTTTGAGCTTCCTGCGAACATTCCTGCCATTCCCACTATGATGAACGGCCCTACCGAGGGTATGATGTCAGGCATTATAATGTGAAACATCCCGCCGACAGCTCCGCCGATTGCTCCGCCTATTACAATTGTGGGACCGAAAACGCCGCCGCTTCCGCCTGACCCTATGGAAAATGAAGTGGCAAGTATCTTGGCCAGGGCAACGGCAAGAAAGAGAAGGGGGGTGACCTGGCCGTTCAGGCCTTCCTGGATGAAACCATAACTGAAGCCAAGCACCTGCGGGAGAAAGAGTCCTATGGCGCCTGTAAGCAGACCCCCGATAAGGGGTTTTATCCAGGAAGGTATCTCTATTTTTGTGGTAAAATCATGGATGCCCCAGAAACATTTTACAAACAGATAGATACCGGCTGACAGTGCCAGGGCCAGAACTATGTAGGGACCCAGGGCCGCCACCTCTGTAAACCTGAAGTCCTCGGCCTTGAACATGGAACCCCAGTCATATACAGAACAGAAAATGGCATAAGCGGTTATGGAGGATATGGTCGCCGGTATGATGACTTCAGCCTCAAACTCAGGGTCCTTGTAAAGGATTTCCGAAGCAAAGAGTGCCCCGGTAAGGGGCGCCCTGAAGATGCTGCCTATGCCGGCGCCCATACCGGCTACCATGAGTATCCTTGTCTCCCGTGGGGTGAGGTTAAGCCGTTGCCCTATGAAGGAGCCGAGGCCGGCGCCAATCTGGCAGATGGGGCCTTCACTGCCGCCTGAACCACCTGTTCCCAGGGTCAGAAAGGATGCGAAGGTCTTTACTATGGGGACCTTGGGGTTGATGATGCCGTTTTTTTCATGATAGGCCTGTATGGCCGAGTCAGTGCCGTGTCCTTGTGCCTCCGGGCAGAAAAAATATACCAGCAGACCGCTTAACAGCCCCCCGATTCCTGGCATGAGCCACAATATCCATCTGTTGAGTTCCCTGTGGGCGTGTTCAAATATAGGCTGGTCGCCAGCCGGATGGGGTGGGGTGTAGCCTGCCATGTAGCCAAGGAAAAAGGTATGACCAAAGTTGCACAGGAAATAGAATATGACCGATGCGATGCCGGCGAGTATGCCTGCTCCTATCCAGTGAAGGAAGTATATTCCCTGGCTCTCCTTGGAGAGTTTGAATATCCTTAAAAAGGATGTGAGT
>CAYXYO010000056.1:0-3416 GCA_964469365.1 uncultured Desulfobacterales bacterium
TAGGTCTTGATGGCGGGATTATCAGACAGATAACAACAGGGGCGGGCATCAATGTTTCTCCTTCATGGTCGCCGGATGGAGAAATGATAGCATTTGTTTCTGACAGGTTTGGGACCCCTCAGATATTTGTGAAAGGAGTCCTGGCAGGGACTGCCCGCCGGATTACATACAGTGGCAGTTACAATACGGAGCCTTCCTGGTCTCCTGACGGCAGGAATATCGCGTATACCGGACGCGTCAATGGCAGGTTCCAGATTTTTGTTATTCCATCCACAGGTGGAAATGCGAGGCAGCTTACATTTGAAGGCAGCAATGAGCACCCTTCATGGTCGCCGGATGGCAGACATATCGTATTCAGCACCACCCGTAATGGAGGCAGACGTCTTATGGTGATGTTGTCAGATGGAAGAGACAAACGGCTCCTTCCTGTTAATGGGGAAATTGCGATGCCCGTGTGGGGCGGTTTCGCAAAGCCGGTTCATGGCCATGGAAAAAGCAGGTGACGTGTGATACAGAAAATAAAAAGGTTTATGGTTGTTTGGAAGGAAGTATGATGTTTTTGAGAGAAAATTTACATGTTGTCGGAATAATTTTTTTATCCTTTCTTGTATTGAGCGGATGCGCTCCCCAGGCCCAGGTCGGCATGCTTGAGCGCCAGGTCAGCGGACTCCTCAGGGAAAATCAGCAGCTTAATCATGACATGTCTGTCCTCAAGGCAAAGGTTGAGCAACTGGAAGGCATGAATTATGGAGGTGGCGCCCTGGCCCAGATAAGGAAGCGTCAGGCAACCCTTGACAACAGGCTTGCGGCAGTTCAGGCGGATCTCTATCGTATAAGTGGGCAGCTTGACATGATGCAGCATGAAGGCAGAGGCTTTGTTCCCGCGACAGTCGGTGGATCTGTTGCCAGCAATTCCACTTCAGTGCCCGGGATGGTGACGGGCATGGATGAAAACAGGCCGGAAGATGCAGGCCGGAAACAGCATGTTGCTGTCAGTGATGTCCCGGACAATCAGAACGGTTCCACCGATCTGTATGAATCCGGACTTGAACTCCTGAAACAGGGGAATTTTATGGAGGCTAAACAGACCTTTATGGCCTTTGTCAAGGCAAATCCAAGAAGCCAGCGGGTCGCCAATGCCTATTTCTGGTCAGGAGAATGTGAATACAGGATGAATCGGTTTGAAGAGGCCATACTGGAGTATCAAAAGGTTATCAGCAGATATGCGTCAAGCAACAAGGTCCCTGATGCGTTGTTGAAACAGGGGCTTGCCTTCCTAAAACTCGGTGACAGGGAAAGCGCGCGGATTGTTCTGGAAAAACTTGTGGCAAGATATCCTGCCAGTCCACAGGCGGTGACCGCCAGGAAAAAGCTTAAACGCATGCGTTAACTATTCCTGTTTCCAGGGATAAATCATTGGAGAAAACCATGCAAGACAGCAAGCAGATAAATATATGGGCCAGAGAGGCCCTTTCCCTTATGACACGTCATGACATCCCTGTAACACCTGAATATTACAAGGTATGGTACACATATGTAAGTAAACCGCAGGGCAGATTGCATGAGGCTGTTGAGGAGCTTTTTGCCAATGGCGTTGCTGTCGATGCCAGGCAGTGCAGCCTTCTTTATGAGAAATATTGTGGTGGCGATAATGCAGAGGCGGTAGCGCGATTCAAGGGAGAATTTGTCCGTATTCTGCGTATCATCCTTGATGAAATCAGAAAGATGGTGCAACATACCAACGGGTATGGTTCCTTGATTGAAGAATCTGCTGAAAAACTTGCTGACAACAATCTTTCAATAGAGGAAGTAAGAGAGCTTGTTGCCGACCTTCTTGAAGAAACGCGCAGAATGGGCGGCCTGGGCAAGCTGATAAGTGAACGGCTGGATGAGACAACCAGGGAACTTGCCGTTATCAAACAGAATCTTAAACAGGCCCGCGCCGAAGCCATGAACGATTTTCTTACAGGTCTGCCTAACCGTATGGCCTTTGACGCCACCCTTGAGAAAGAGATGGCCAAGGCAGATGAAAAGGAGCGCCCCCTCTGTATTCTTATGATAGATATAGATTTTTTCAAAAAATTTAATGATACATATGGCCATCTTGCGGGCGATGAGGTGCTGAAATTCGTTGCCTCAAGCATAAAGGAACTTGTAAGGGGCGGAGATTTTACAGCCCGTTTTGGCGGTGAAGAGTTCGTTGTCCTTTTACCCTTTACCATGCTTGAAGGCGCAAGGGCCGTAGGGGAAAATATAAGATCGTTTTTTGACAGAGCCAAGCTGAAATCCAGAAAAGGACAGCTGCTTGGCAAGGTCACTGTTTCCATAGGCGGAGCGTGCATGCATAACGGTGAGACAGCGGAAGAGTTTGTGCAGCGTGCTGACAAGGCATTGTATTATGCCAAAAACAATGGACGTAATATGGTCGCTGTTGACCAGCTATATAATGCGTGACAGTCTCTTGTTCGATTTCTCTTGATGGTGTTTGGATGTTCCGCTATCCTCTTTTTCTAAGTACATTTTTCTTTTTAATCTTCCTGTCTGCAACATGTTGTGCCGAGACAGCGGTCTCTGTTGCTTTCAAGGGACAGGGCGTCATAGGCGCAGGCTGCATGTTTGACTTGTCAGGTTGTTCCATGCGCCAGGGAAGCGCGGCCTATGCTGGCGCGTCTGCCGCTGTAATATCTGTAAATGCCATGGGGGGCGTAAAGAATCGCAGACTCAGGCTTGTGGTTATGGACAGCGCCTGTGACCCTGACAGGATCGAGCATGGTGCATCTGAACTGATAACAGAAAAGCATGTATTGTTTCTCATGGGACCATCTTGTCCCTGGTATATTACACGGTTTGCCAAACTTGCCGCTTCAGGCAAGACGCCCCTTTTTGTAACCACTGGCAGCCATTCAATGGTAAGGAGAAGAGGGGTTGACTATGCGGAATGGATGTTCGGAACAACAGTGGATGTCTCTGCCAGCTTCCGGGCTATTCTTGAATATTGCAGAAAAAAAGGCGTGCAAAAAATAGGTGTGCTGGTTGATAATACCCGCAGAGGCAGGGAAGTCATGCTGCTGTTAAGGGGGTATGCCCCGGAGTACGGAATAAAAATTACAGGTATCCAGCAGTTTGCGCGTGGTGACGCGGACATGATGCTGCAGTTCAGAGAGCTTAAAAAGAGTGGGGCTGAAAGGGTGTTGGTATATGGTGACAAGAATGCCATGCCAGTGATTGCCGAGTCAGCACTTTTTGGCGCAATGCCTCTGGCCGTGCCTGTACAGATGCTGGGGGGCGATTTCGTTGATTCAATACGTTCATCACTCAATGTCTGGACAGCCCTTCCACCTGTTGCCGCAGGCCCCTTTTTGTCTTCCTCGCATCCATGCGCCTTTGCCGTGCAACGTTTTTATCTTAATATGCCT
>CAYXYO010000057.1:0-4856 GCA_964469365.1 uncultured Desulfobacterales bacterium
CAAATCCGACCCTCACATCATCTTCCACTGAAAAAGGGGCAAAGTCCGTAAAATTGCTGATTCGAGGCAGCCTGACAACCTTGATGTCAATAAAATCACCTGACATCCGGCTGTCATCTCTTCCTGCCCGTCCCACCGCATGGACAAAAACGCCGTCTTCCTGGTCAGGCTCAATGTTCGTAAACCACGGAAGCACCCCGAAAACAGGCAGGTCCACAATTTCCCTGAACTGCCTGATACCAGGCTCAAGAAGGGATATGTCTCCACGGAATTTGTTGATTACAAAACCCGAAACAAGCCCGCGTGTCTCCTTGGGGACAAGGTCCACAGTGCCCTTCAGCCAGGCGAATACGCCGCCGCGGTCAATATCGCCTATAATGACCACAGGAGCGTTGGCATGAGCAGCCATTGCCATGTTGACAATATCGGTCGTCTGAAGATTTATCTCCGCCGGGCTGCCAGCTCCTTCCATTACTATCACGTCATGGTCGTCAGACAGGGAGTCAAAGGCATCCCTCGCCACCCTGCGATGTTCTTCAAACCTGCGGTAATATTCAACAGCCCCGGCTGTCTCCACAGGCCTGCCCATGACTATCACCTGCGAACGTGAATCTGAAGAGGGCTTGAGAAGCACCGGATTCATCCTGACGTCAGGCTCAAGACCGCAGGCCTCTGCCTGATAGACCTGGGCGCGTCCCATTTCAAGCCCGTCAAGGGTCACAAACGAGTTGAGGGCCATGTTCTGTGCCTTGAAAGGCGCCACATTCACTCCGCGCCTGTAAAGCGCCCTGCAAAAGGCAGCCACAATAACGCTCTTTCCAACACCCGAACCTGTGCCGAGAAACATCAGGCTCCTTTTTCTCTTTTTCATAACTTCTGACCACCTGTTAAAAAACCGGCCTGCCACGGCCCTGGAAGACCAGTTGATTACACTCAGAAAAACAGTAACATTGCACACAGGACATGTCCGGGAAGCATGCTGGCATCACCTGGCAACCACGCGGCAACAGGCCAAAGGACGGTCTTGCAATCCGGACCTTGTAAAAACATGATCTTATACTCTTATACCTACTGCACGGATATGTTCAGACGCACCCTTCCGCATCCGACCATGAAAGACGCCGACCTGAAAGACGGGAGAGAAAAAAACGGCCTGACATTGTTTGAAAAACCGTAATCTTCCACAGGGATGCCCATGAAATTCGTGTCAAACATATCGTTGCCGTTGCTGTCATGATAGAGCATGACAGCATATATGCCCGGTGGAATATCATGGAACAGCGCAACAGCCCTCCCGTCTGCCACAGGCATGGCCACATGTCTGAATGAATCCTTTTTTCTGTTCCAGTTCTCCCGGGAATCAAAAAGGCTGACCCTGACAACCCCTGACTCACTTTCCAGCCCTGACACTTCCAGGAATATCTCACCCCGGCAGTTCAGGTCATGGCCTGTAAAATCCCCTGGCATATCTCCGGCCAGGCACAAAAAAAACCCGCAACAGGCAGAAAGCAGAATCCATGACAAGGTCGCCGGAAAAACGGTTTTCATGCGGTACGCAGGCCCCTGAGCCTGTCCAGCAACAGCTCGTGTATCCCGTCAAAGGCGCCGTTTGACAGGGTGACCACAACGTCGCCCGGACGGCACACTGACGCGGCAAGGTATTCTGCCATCTCAAGGCCATCCTGAAACAGCATTGCCCTGACACCGCGCATATTCAGGTCGTCCACAAGCGCCCCGGAAGAAAACCTGTCATCCTCAGGGGCCTTGTCAGGGTCAGGAACCTCCCGCACCAGAACCATGTCAGCATCACCAAAGGACTCTGCGTAACGCTTCTGGAACACGGCCCTGCGACTGGTGTTTGTGCGGGGTTCAAAAAGGGCTATCAGCCGTCTCTTTCCGCAAGCAGCCCTGAGGGCAGACAGGGTCTCCATTACCGCCCTGGGATGGTGGGCGAAATCGTCAATTACAGTAACACCTGAAACGACTCCCCTTGTCTCCTGCCTTCTCCTGACCCCCATGCCCCTGCCAAGCCCCCCGGCAACCCTGGAGACATCAAGGCCGAGGGCGTCCGCCAGGGCGACAACGCCAAGGGCGTCAAGGGCGTTATGCAGACCTGGCTGGGCTATTCTTACCGGAAAATTTCCCCTCGCAGGGCAGCATGCCGTAAATGACGTGCCCTCGCCGCTAACTTCAAGGTCTTTAACAACCCAGCCCCCTTCATACCCGGACGTCCCATACCAGACAACCCGGCACGGAGCGTCCCGGCAGACATCCCTCACTGAATCCCAGTCACTGCATGCGGCGACTATGCCATTTGCAGGCATTATCTTCACCAGGGACGCAAAGGCTTCACGCACCGCCTGAAAATCCCTGAATATATCCGCGTGGTCAAACTCCATGCTGGTCAGTATCAGGCCTTCAGGACAATAGTGGAGGAATTTTGGCCCCTTGTCAAAAAAGGCCGTGTCATACTCATCTCCCTCCAGCACAAACCATGGCGGAGAACCGGCGCTGAAACCGGTATCCCTTGAACGGACTATGCCGCCTATCATGAAACCAGGGTCAAATCCGCACCCCTCAAGCCCGGCAACAAGCATGGAGGAGGTTGTGGTCTTGCCATGCGTGCCTGCCACCACCAGAGGGCGGCGTTCATCAAGGAACATGGCTGAAAGGGCGGCGGGAAAGGAGATAAAGGGCATGCCTGACCAAAGCACATGCCTGGCCTCCGGATTGTCCGCGCTGATAACATTTCCTATGATAACCATGTCAGGCACCTTGCCGTCCCTGACAAGATTTTCAGGGCGGTAGCCCCTCATTACCCTTATGCCAAGGGCTGAAAGCAGGTCGCTCATTGGAGGATAGCAGCCTGAATCAGAGCCGGTTACCCTGTATTTCCTTTCAAGCAGAAGGCCCGCAAGGGCTGCCATGCCCGTTCCGCAGACACCCATAAGATGCACCCATGCGCCCTCAGGTGGAAGCGACGCGGAAGGTTGTGGAAAACTGTCATTTTTTTTCATCAACAGCACGCCTCCATGCTGTCTGAAGATTTTCCGCACACAACCATTCCATCGGCAACTGCCCTTCTCATATTCTTGGGCAGCCTGCACAACACCCTGTCAGGCTCAAGGAAAAGCGAGGCCCCCCACACTGCATCGCCGCTCCTTATCACCAGATAACCTGGCGTGAACCGCTTTTCCACCTCTATTTCACCATCCCTGCAAAGCAGAAAGAGGGTTTCTCCATCAAGGTCAAGCACGTTTCTGGTGGCATACCCTCCAAAACGCTGGACCGCGCATGTGACAGGCTTTATGTACCTGCCAACATGCCTGACAAAGGGCAGGCCAGCCATCTGCACGGGCATTGACATAACGGCCTCAAGACCGGAAGAACGTCTCACAAGATATACTGTCTTTGAAGATGCGAACAGGACGTAGGCATCAAACATTTCCACTGGGATACCAAACCGGTCACGCCACAGGCCAAGGTATTCCATCCTCTTTTCAGGCGTGAGCAATTCTGGCCACGAAGAATCCACCGGCCCCTGTTTTATGCGGATAGAAACGTCTGCATTTTCCGCACTCGTCATCATAGATTTTCTCCATAAAATTCAAAACCCCGGGTGAAGATTCCAGGGGTGGATTCCACTCAAGCACCCTTGCCCTGCGCTTTCGCAGGAGATAGGATACCACCCCCTCGTTTTCCTCAGGGTTGTATGTGCATGTGGAATAGACAAGTATGCCGCCAGGGGCAAGCATGTCAAAACCCCGCTTTAAAAGTCCCTTCTGTATTGCGGGCAGGTCTGTGTTGCCGCCCCGCATATGCTCCACGCCCCGTTCAGGGGAAACACGCCATTTACCCTCTCCTGAACATGGAGCGTCCACCAGGACCCTGTCAAAACCCATTGAGCAGGAAAAATGCTCTCCCCGACCAGAGGTCACTACTGTGTTGGTTATGCCAAGACGCTTGACATTTGCCATCAGGGCGGCAAGCCGCCTGTGCCTGCGGTCATTGGCGACTATCATGCCTGTGTCATTCATCACCTGGGCAAGATAGGTCGTCTTCCCGCCAGGCGCGGCGCACAGGTCAAGCGCTGTCTGACCCGGGCCTGTATCCAGGGCGATAACTGCCATGGCAGAGGTTATGCCCTGGTGAAACAGATAACCCTGATGATATTCGGCCATTGACAATGGCTTGTCATCGTATTTCATACTGTAAAAGAGAGGAACCGGGGTCTTTTCCAGACCCACCCCTTTTTGAGCAAGGAGTCTCTCCACATCCGCGGCAGTTGTCTTGATGGTGTTCACCCGTATGAACACCCGTAACGAATCTGACAGGGAAGAGGCAAATTCCCTGAAATCAGGTATAATGGAATCGTAGTCAAGCAACTTGTCCGGCATGTTTTTCATGGCAGGGAGATATACCTTAAAAAAATGACATATTCAACACTCAAGGTATCAGCGGAAAAAACCGACATAATGTTTAAATTATCTTAAACAATACTATCATTAATGTTGATTGACTTGTTTATGCAACTCTAATAGATTTGATATTATAAACATGTTCATTTCTCATCATCTCTAGGGAGAAACAGGGATATGGCAAAAATTGATGCTTTTTTCAGACTTCTCAACGAACAGGGCGGTTCAGACCTTCACATGGTGGCAGGCGCGCCTCCTGTTATACGTATCAGGGGAGACATGCAGCGTGTCAAGTACAAACAGCTTGACAACGACGAACTGAAATCCATGCTCTATGAAATCGCCTCTGAAGAAAAGATCAAAAAATTTGAAGAGACGGGCGATGTGGATTTCGGTTACGAAATACCCGGACTTGCCAGGTACAGGGCAAACTTCTTC
>CAYXYO010000058.1:0-3833 GCA_964469365.1 uncultured Desulfobacterales bacterium
CAAGGACCGCTCCGCTTACAGATGCCCAGCCGGCCAGTACAAGACGTTTAAGTCCATTACCAGGAATGGTTTCCACCACCTCCCTGCCCTTCATGATTTTCAGGGTCTCCCCGTCCCTTTTCAGATAACAGCCTTTTTCCAGAATGTATAATGACTCCATAAAAATCTCCATTTGTCATGCAGGATGGCACAACAGGATGCCTTGAGAAAATGATTCACTCCATATTAATAAATTACGGTCAGGAGATTTTTTTTTAAGAAAAAAAGGGCGGGAATTTTAATGTGATGGTATCCACCTTAACGCCGCTCATGCCGACTGTCGCAGGAGTTCAAGGAGCAGACCTGCCTGCCTTGCCGCAGCGCCATGTCCGGCCTTTTCAAGGGCCTTCCTTGCGGCCCTGCCCAGGTTCATGGCAAGATCAGGTGAGGAAAGGAGTTTTATTACCGCGTCTGCAAGTTCATCGCCGTTCCTTACGAGGATACTTCCGCCCGCCGAATCAAGGGCATCCCTCGCGTCTTCAAAATTGGACATGTGCGGGCCATGGATTACAGGACGGCTCCACGCGGCAGGCTCCATGACGTTCTGACCGCCCCTTGGCACAAGGGAACCACCGACAAATGCCGCGTCTGACATGCCGTAAAGGTCAAACAGACAGCCAATTACATCCACAATGCAGACAGACGCCCCGGCAACCGTACTGCCGCCGCTGAACAGCACTGAAGACATACCATGATTATCGCATGTCTCCATGATATGTTCAACATTTTTCATATGCCTTGGGGCCATGAAAAGAAGAGAATCCGGGAATTCATCAAGGACTTTTTTATGGGCTGCAATCACCATATCTTCCTCTCCGCTCCTTGTGCTTCCGGCAATCCAGACCTTTCTGCCGTCAAGACCGCGTAAAACCGGCACCTTTGGCCTTGAGAGGCGCCCCGTTCCTGAAAGTCGGGAATATTTTGCGTTGCCGCAGACCCTTATGACCGATGGATCAGCCCCAAGTGAGGCAAAACGTCCGGCATATTTATCAGTAAGGGCGCAGACAAGCCCCATGCCTTCAAGAAGAGGGGCGACTATTCCCCGGATTTTCCTGTATGACGGAAACGACCGGTCGGAAATCCTGCCGTTCAGGATGGCTGTCAACACCCCTGAACTTTGCGCGCGGCACAGCATGTTTGGCCAAAGCTCGGTTTCCACAGTGGCGTAAACTGCCGGTTTTATGGCCTTTAATGCGTTTGACACACAACCTGGAAGGTCCATGGGCGCAGGAATGACCTCGCATCTTCCGGCAAGGAGCTTTTCCGCGTGTTGAAACCCTGTGGCAGTGAAGGATGAAACAATCACCTTCAGGCTGTCATCCAGTTCAAGGAGTTCGTCAACAACCGCCCTGGCTACAGCCACCTCCCCGACTGATACAGCATGGAGCCAGATATCCCATGGCGCTTTCAATGTGATGTTTTCAGGATAATGACCTCTCCTGCCATCAGACAGGACACTTTTTTCCCTTGCGGCAACTGCCCTTATAAAGGGTGAGGCGACAAGTCCGATTCCCCTGGAAAGGGCAAGAACGGTTTTCAGGGAAAGGGTCATTCCGGCCATTTGTCCTGCCATCAGAGAGTGGAACGCTGCCGGCTGGCCTCGTACAGGGCGACAGCCGAGGCCGAGGCCACATTCAGGGAATCAAGCCTGCCTGTCATGGGGATCTTCAACATAATGTCGCACTCCCTGCGGACCACAGGACGCAGACCGGAGTGCTCTGAACCTGCCACAAGGGCAAGGGGAACAGTCATGTCAAACTCATCAAGCCTTTTTTCTCCGTCAGCGCTCAGTCCGGCAATCCAGATACCCTTTTTTCTCAGCCTTCCCATGCTGCCCGCAAGGTTTTTTACCCTGCATACGCCCAGGTGAAAGAGCGCCCCTGCCGATGCCTTGGCCACGGTTCCGGTTACAGGGGATGAGTTGCGCTCCTGGAACATGACGCAGCCTGCTCCAAAGGCGACGCAGTTCCTCATTACAGCGCCAAGGTTATGGGGATCGGATATGCCGTCACACACAAGAACAAGGGGCGGCGAGCCTTTGAACAGCGTGGGAATTTCATCAAAACCGGTCTCCCAGAATGGGGCTGTCATGGCGACCACGCCCTGATGAACGGTTCCAGGCGGCACAATGGAATTGAATGAATCAGTTCGATATACGGTGACACTGTTTCTTTCAGCAAGGGAGACAAGGGCCGCCTGCTGTCTCTTTCTGCCAAATGAAGGCAGGATGAAGATGCCTGAGCACTGTCCGGGACGGAGTTTCAGAAGCTCCCTCACCGGATGCACGCCCCATACAGGTATCCGGCCATCTGAAAAACCGGAAGGGCAGGCGGCGGAAGCGCGGGAACCGGAAGGGCCGGGATGTTTCATACCCCTCTCACTCCATGCCAGCCATTCTGGAAATCCACGGATTCATGGCAAGCACACGTTGCGCCCTGCAGCGGCATGCCCTGAAAAGGGCGGTCAGGTCGCCGGAAGCCCTGTCAAGGTCATCATTTACTATTATATAGTCATATTCATGCACCCTTGCCATCTCCGCCGCAGCGTTCTCAAGGCGTCTGGCAATCACATCTTCCGAATCGGTCCCCCTGCGCCTTAGCCTGGTCTCCAGCTCTTCCATAGAGGGAGGCATTATAAAAACGGAAATGGCGTCAGGAAAATGTCTCTTTACCTGTTCGGCCCCCTGCACATCTATGTCAAGCACCACATCCCTGCCCTTTTCCATCTCCGACCTTACAGATGCGATGCCGGTTCCGTAAAAATTTCCGTGCACTTCAGCCCATTCAAGGAACTCCTCCATGTCTATCATGGCCATAAATTCCGCCACAGGCACAAAGTGATAGTGCACTCCGTCCTCTTCCCCTGTTCGGGGCTGGCGCGTTGTATGTGACACTGAAAAGGAGATATCGTTCCTGCCTTCCAGCACGCGTTTGCACAATGTGGTCTTGCCCGCTCCTGACGGAGCGGAAATGATGTAGAGATTTCCCCTGTTCATGATTCCGGTCTGCGATAATGTTGTAATCAGGTCAATCGCCTGACGTTATGTCCGCGCTCAACCTCTGGGATATTGTCTCGGCCTGTATTGCCGAAAGTATGATATGGTTGCTGTCTGTAACAATTATGGACCTGGTGCGTCTGCCCTGGGTGGCGTCAACCAGACGGCTGCCCGCCTTTGCCTCCTCCCTGAGACGTTTTATGGGGGCGGAGCCCGGAGTTATAACAGCTATGATTCTGTCCGCCACAACCGTATTGCCAAAACCTATATTAAGAAGATGCCTTGCCGGCGCCATAACCTTTTACCCCCTGTCTTTCCTTGCCGGACGCTGTATCAGACAACATTCTGCACCTGCTCGCGTATCTTTTCAAGTTCTGCCTTTATCTCCACGACCCACTGGGAAATCCTGTCATCCGATGCCTTGGACGCCATGGTGTTTACCTCGCGGAACAGTTCCTGAAGCAGAAAATCGAGTTTTCGTCCGGCTGGCCCTTCTGAATCGAGAATATTGAAAAACTGCCTCACATGGCTCGCTGCCCTTACCTGCTCTTCGGTGATATCAAGCCGGTCTGTCAGGATAACAGCCTCCTGGGCAAGACGCGCCTCGTCAACAGGACACGCATCCAGATATTTTTCTATCCGCTCCCTGAGCCTTGCCAGCGACGCTTCAAGGTTCACCGCTGCCCTATCCCTGACAGAGTTCAGCAGTTCTCCAATCCTTTCAACGCGCCCGGCAATATCCTCTTCAAGACGCTCCCCCTCATCACGACTCATCTCAAGGGCGTTTCTCAGAAGTCGG
>CAYXYO010000059.1:0-2742 GCA_964469365.1 uncultured Desulfobacterales bacterium
GCCCTGATCTTTCACATCTCTTTGCCGGGCTTGTGGAACATGAGAACAAACCCCTTCTTTTTGAACACCCCGATTATACTGAAATAATCATGAGGGAACTGGAAGGATTATACGATAATGAGGACGAAATACAGTCCTGACATGTATTGGAGGAACTGAACAATGTTACAGCTTCTTGAAAACGCCGTGCCCCGCTTCCGTGCCGGACGCGCCTTTCGCGGCCATCCACTGCATAAGGCAGATGACAATACAACAGAACTTTATTTCCGCCTGCTGTGCGGAGCCGCGCATGAAGCGGCAGGCGGCGTCAGGGGCAGGGAGTTTCTGACAAGGCTGGCAGCCGGAACAGGCTTTGACGGCCTTGACGAATGCCTTGCGAAAGCCGGCAATGACGATTTCGCTTCCATTCTGCGAAAGTTTGATTTTCAGGAATTGGGAAACTCCCTTGTCATTGATATGATTCTCCTTGCCTGCTCTGAAGATGTAATGAATGAAGAGCTTGCCGGTCTGCTGGGCAACCTCTTCGTCTTTTACGGAGCTGAGGCTGACAGGGCAAGGCAGACGGCGGAAAGGGCCGCATACATCCTTTCCAATGTGGATTATATTGACTCGACTGATTATCCCCTCCTGCTTGGCAACATGGTAACCGGTGATGTGAGCGTGGATGAGGAGATGGAATACAGCGGAAACATGCTCTTTCTGAACTGCGATATCAGCTTCGGCCCTGAAGGAAAGATGATTTTTACCAATCCTGATGTAAAATTTCTCAACTGCCGCCTCGAAGACATGAATATCCTGTTTGAGGGATACGGAAACGCGGTTGTGCATAACTGTCTCATCGAGTGCGGCAGACGCGGCGCTGAAAGCAGGATGGCGGCAAATGGATTGCGTTCCATGGAATTTACCGGATGCAGGATGCGAAACATAGTCAACAGCAATGAAGCACTGCTGAATGTTGACACAATTGACTACCTTACAGTCAAAGACAACCTTTTTACATGCTGTAACTATATGGGCAGCAAGAGAAATGTCGTATCGGCAAAACTGTCATATCTTGATGGTAACAATACACATTCTGGATAACAAACAGGGCTGAATCATGCGGTTCAGAACCTGTCTGATAAAAAAACAATACCAATTTGAGAACATAGGAGTTTCCTGTTAT
This sequence comes from uncultured Desulfobacterales bacterium, assembly GCA_964469365.1. Classification (GTDB taxonomy): domain Bacteria; phylum Desulfobacterota; class Dissulfuribacteria; order Dissulfuribacterales; family QOAL01; genus CAYXYO01. The sequence continues at coordinate 1,166 of CAYXYO010000059.1, forward strand.
GGGATTTTTAAGAAATGTAATTGCAACAGAAGAAGATGTCGCGCCTTTCAGCGGCCATGCCGTGTCAGGGCTTGAGGAATACCAGAGGGAGCTTTACCTTGTCTTTATGGCAGCGCTGGTCCGTAACTTCGGCCAAAGCGACAACAGGATGAAGTTTCTCCGCAGGCTTGCCTCCGGACTGGGATTTGATGAATTTGACAGATATATCAAAAAGGCACTGAATATTGATGACGCCTTTCTTGATGAATTGTTGAAGAATTTCAGTGGAAACGATCTGACAGAGACCCTGCTTGTGGACATGATGCTTGTCGCCGGTCTTGACGGTGAGCCGGAAGAGAGCGTAACATCCCTTGCCTCAAGGGTGTTTGATATGTTCATGCCCGGAAAGGAGACAGTGGCCGCCGTGATGGACAAGGCCCGCTATATCCTTGAGAACGACGACGGCGGAGAGTGCTGTGGCTATCCTGTGTCCGTCATACATGGCAGCATGGATATAGACCATGAGATAACTTATGACTCTGATGTCATGTTCCTGAACTGCGAGCTGAATTTCAGGGAGTCTGGGAAACTGGTCATAAATGGCAACGCGAGGTTTGAAAAATGCACGTTCTACGCGCCTGACATGCTGTTCAGCGGTTGTGAAAAGGTGCGCTTAAAAGATTGCCGCATCAGGGAAAAGTCTGAAGAGGCAGTCAGACTTGTGTTCGCGGAATGCGGCCATGTGATAATAAAGGGCATGGAGTGGCAGGTAACTGAAGATTTTACACATGATGAAAAACTCGGCATCATTCAGTTTGACAGCACAAAAAAGGTGGAGATGCTGAAAAGCAGGTTTGAGGCCAAAAACAATAAATATCCTTTACTTTCAATCTATAATTCAGATGAGTTCAGGCTTGACCATAACAGCTTTGGAAAATTTTCAGGAAACAATGATATGAAATTCATCACTGTTTCAGGCTTCAGGCAGGGACAGGTGAAAGGAAACAGCTTTGAGGCGATATCAGATTTTCACACTGTGCTTGCCATAGAAAGCGGGGTAGAACTCGCGGTCCTGAACAACAGCTTTTCAGGTATAACAGTTCCGGATAGCTTTTCGCGCTCCATCGTGAATTGCACGGGAATAAACAGCCTGAAGATGCATAAAAACGGGTTTAGGGAGTGCAACAGCAGGAGGCATAATTATGCCTACGGTAGCATCAACATCGACATAAACAGCTTTGAGATGATTGACAACAGCTTTGTAAGATGTAAAAACTTTGATCATCCTGCAAAATTTAGGAACATCCGCAGCGGAACGGTGCGGAATATCTTTGAGGAATGTAACTTCTCTCATTCTGATTACGATAAATCCATATGCGGCAATGTCTCCTTTGAAGATGGAAAATAAGAGAGTGCCCGGGACGCCGGCCTGTGGCCCGGGCATGCTGCTATACTGTATTTCAGGCCTCGTTACTTGTTGCCCTGAATGTCAAAATCCGCTTTTTCAGGGCCGTAATGTTTAATGATAAATGATATGGGAAGAGAATAATGCTTGAAAAAAAACAGAAAGAATACGGCGCAAGGTTTGACGCTCTTGA
>CAYXYO010000060.1:0-2557 GCA_964469365.1 uncultured Desulfobacterales bacterium
CAGGCACCCCCTGAAAAAGCACTCTCCCGCCACGCTTGCCTGCCCCTGGCCCAAGCTCTATGAGATAGTCCGCCCGCCTTATGAACCAGGGAATGTGTTCCACGAGAACCACTGTATTCCCCTTTGCCTTGAGCCGTTGAATATTCTTCCAGACATATTCGAAATCATCCGGGGCAACAGAGGCAGAAGGCTCGTCGAGGACGAACAACGCACCTGAGATATCCCTTCCGACAACAGAGGCAATCCTTAGTTTCTGAAACTCTCCATCGGAAAGCGTATCAAGCCCTCGCCTCAACGACAGATGTCCAAGACCGCTTTCGACCAACATGTCGAGCCGTTCCTTCATGGCAGACACAATCACACCTCTTGCCCTGTCATATCCCCGGCCATTTCCCTGGTGTTCCCTGCACCACTGCGTCATCTCTTCTATGGTCATGCCGGAAAGGAGGCCGAAAGAGCTTCCATCTACGCATATGTTTCTCGTAAAATCGGACATGCCGCTATGGGAACACTCAGCACATCCCCTGCCTTCACACGCCTTGCACCTCACAGAAGGATTGTCAGGACGAAACAGTCCAGGCGACAGTTCAGGGAACTCCCTCCGGCATCTGTAGCATACAGACTTCGACACCATGTGGTGAAAAACCGGCCTGCTTTTCCTGTCCTTCTGCACCGCAACCCTTAGCACCCCCTCTCCATATCCAAGGGCTATGTCAACAGATTCGGACAGCCTGGAAACGATACCAGGCTTGCTTACAAGCCTGTCGATGACCAGGGCAACATCTCGCCCCGTTCCACATGAAGAGTCGTCCAGGTCTTCTATGTAAAGGACAGTATCTCCACACATGACCCTGGCAAAACCCGTAGAGACAAGAAAGTTTTTCAGATCCTCCATGGACATCTCCATGAAAAACCTTGTATCGAGAGGTGCAGAGACGACAATTCTCTGGCCATCGCCCAACTCCACTATATCCCTTACCATCTCCTCGACAGACATCGGCCTGACGGGAACATCACATGAAGGACACGTAATCACGCCGCAGCGCGCAAACAGCAGGCGCAACAACCTCGACATACCGGTAAAAGTTGCCAGGGTGGAACGGGAGGTCCGGCGAAGACAAATCTGGTTGAGTGATATGGCTGGAGGGACCCTGCTCACCTCATCTGCATCGGGCGGTGTAAACCTGCCAATGTGCGCCGCAGCCTCGAGGCCAAGGGCCTCTATATAACGCCTCTGTCCCTCGGCAAGAAGCACATCCATGGCAAGGGAAGACTTGCCTGAACCGGACAGGCCGGTAATCACCGTGATAGTGTTGTGGGGTATATCTACACTTATGCCCTGAAGGTTGTTCTGCCTTGCGTTTACGATACGGATGCTGTTTCCATGAATCATCATTACATCAAAGTATCAATCAGGCACGGGGCCATATCCTCCACCGCCTGGCGTGCGTATTTCGATACTGTCTCCGGCATTCACATCTATATTCATCTTGTCAGGCAGGGTTACAGGAGTTTGACTATCCTTTTTGAAAAGCAGATTCTTTCCGGCCTTGCCCGGCCCACCGCCACAAAGACCGTAGGGCCTGTTTCTGCGCCGGTCGGTCAGAAGTGTCACAGTGGCATCTTCAAGGAAAAGATACCTCCTTACGAGGCCGTCTCCTCCTCGCCATCTGCCCTGGCCACCGGAACCTTTCCTGATACAGTAACGCTCTATCATCAGGGGATAGCTCTGCTCCATGACCTCCACCGGGGTGTTCAGGGTATTGGTCATGTGAACCTGGACGGCAGAAAGGCCAGGGCAACCCTCTCCTCCACCCATTCCTCCACCGAGTGTCTCATAGTAGGTGTACTCCTGCCTGCCACTGCCGCCTCCTATTGCGATATTGTTCATTGAACCGCAACCGGCAGCAGGTATCATGCCTGGAACGGCCTTGTATAGTGCACCGAGCAAAGTATCGACGATACGCTGGGAGGTTTCCACGTTGCCTGCCGCCACGGGAGCTGGATATACGGCGTCGAGCAGGGAGCCTTTTTTCGTGACTACCGAGACAGGGGCAAGAGAACCGGCATTAACAGGATATCCTTTGCCAACAAGACAGAAAAACACATAATATACAGCAGCACACGTAACGCTTCTTACCGTATTGATACCGGTTTCGGCCTGTGAAGCGCTATCTGAAAAATCTGCACACACATCTGTCCCGTCTATCCTGAGCCTGACCTTCACAGGAACCGGAGTGTCAGACAGCCCGTCACTATCCAGACAGTCCCCGAACAGATACTCCCCGTCTGGTATCTCGCTTATTGTCTGTCTCATTACCCTTTCACCATAAAGTATCAGGGCATCCACGACCTCTTCCAACGCATCGAGACCATACTTTTCAATCATCTGACCGAGCCGTTCAGCGCCCCTGTCGAGAGACGCAACCTGGGCGCTGATGTCACCAAGCCGCTCAGGCGTATTTCTCATCCTGCCAAAGAGCCTGTCCCTCAAGGCATAATCCGGCTCGCCCGCCCTGTAGAGCATGGACGGGGCAATCATAATGCCCTCATCCTC
>CAYXYO010000061.1:0-4752 GCA_964469365.1 uncultured Desulfobacterales bacterium
TGAACGATATATTTCCAGCCAGTTTACAGCCGATCTTGTTCTTGATTTTTTGCGTCATCCCGACCTGTCGGCGCATCTCGTTTCCATTTGCAACAGAAAAAATATTCCTGTCATAGCCTCTGGACAACACATTCCCGGCGCGGAATCGCCTTTCACCTGCTGCGGACTTGGGAAAAAAAAGGGCCTCGGCCACTATGCCGCGCAATTCGGCGTTCCGGAATATGAAGTCACACTCCAGAAAGGCAGGATCAGTTCTGTCAGCGTCAGGCGAGGCGCATCCTGCGGGGCCACATGGCAGGTCGCCGGACGGCTTGTCGGCATGACCCCTGACGATGCGGCAAACAGCATAGGACGTGAAGTCCAGTACATTTGCAGCGCAGACCCATCCGCATTTGATCCTGTCACCGGACACAGCGCCCTCCATTTTGCCGGCGATATCCATATGGCCGCCCTGAAAAAGGCATTGAAGAAGGCGGAAAAAAGCAACTGACAGAAGAGTTATATTTTACATTGGCACCCTTGTGATGACCATAGTATAGTGGCGTGAGCAGGCGGCATGGCAAGGATGATGCATTAAAAATTTTCAGAGGTAAATACCAGGTGCTTATATTAACAAGAAAGGCCGGACAAAAGATAAGAATAGGTGATGATATTGAGATCTCAATACTTGATATCAAGGGGAAACAGGTCAGAATCGGAATAAACGCGCCTGACGGTCTTCCTGTACACCGGGAAGAGATTTTTCAACGCATCCTGCAGGCCAACATAAAGGCCGCCGAGAGTTCTGCCGATATTGACATACTTGACAAATTGTCCTGAGCATACTGCCAAGCAACCTGACATGAACTGACCTGATTCAACGCCATAGAACCAGACCGGGAGCCTCAGGAGACAAAATCGTGAGGAAATATCTGACAGGCATAATTTTGGGGCTACTCTTGCCGGGAAGCGCCACCACTCCTTTTTTCCTGGATGTTATCACTGACTTTCAGACCTACTGGCCAGCGCCCCATCTGGAAAAACCGGCTTACCTGACATCTGTAACTGATCCGGTATTCGGGACCAGACTGGTACGCATTGTCGGTGACCCCGGCACGCCGGTTCCAGGTCAGACAGGGATAACCTGGGCCAATGAACAACTGCGCCACGGATACTCCAAACGCCAGCCCTGGAACTCTGACCAGACCATGATTTATCTGGACAGGCACGATCCGGAACTGTGGCTGGACGGCAACACCTGTCAGGTGTTGTTTACACGGGAAGACAAACCTGGCGGCTGCCTGCGCTGGAGCACAGTGGAGCCAAGAATAATGTTTTATCTTGGCAGGGAAGGCAACGAACACCTTGGCCGCTGGGATGTTGTCGCCAATGTCAGTGAAGAGCTGGTGAGCCTGCGTGAGTACAGTGACATCTCCTTTGGCGAGGGAGAAGGAAATTTCACATGGAACAGCCGCAAGGTGGCTGTATATGGCATACGCAGAAGCGATGGGCATCCGGTAATTTTTGTAGTGGATGTGGTCACCAGGAGCAAGGGGCCTGATATTGATGTAAGCGGACTCGCCAGACTGAAAAACTGTACCATCTCACCCCTTGGCAACTATATCGTTATCGGTTGCGACCTGGATGGCAGCGGCACCGACAGACTACAGGTGCGTTCTGCCGCCACAGGCGCAATCCTGTGGGAGGAAAGCCGCAAGGGACTGCCAAGCCATTTTGATACCCAGATCGATGAACAGGGCAACGAGGTAATCGTCGGGGTCGGCAAGACAGCTCCTTACAACGGTATGGTCATAAAACGCCGCCTTGACAACGGCGCCATAACCGTACTGGTGGACAAGGGATATGCCAGCCACACATCCGGCCGTTGTATTCAACGTAAAAACTGGGTCTATGTCACCTATCAAATCCGTGACAACACATCATGGTGGCCGTTTCGCAATGAGATAGTGGCAGTCAAGCTGGATGGCAGCCGCATTGAACGCCTGGGCAACCTACATGCCATCAAATTTGACTATCTGGCAGAATCCCACGCCTGCCCTTCACCTGACGGAACCAGAGTCATATTTGCCAGCGACTGGGAAAAGGGAGATTTCCCCGTTCAGGCCTATCTGTTTGACCTGCGCGACAAGGTAATTCCTGAACACTGAACATTTCAGCCCCACCGAACCTCCAACGCCCTGGCTATCGACCAGCGGCTACCTTAGAACTCCCTCTTCCCACAAATCACAACAATACGCACATGGTTGCCGCGGTCCGCTTATTGCAGAATCAGGCAAAATATAGAAATACGATGTCTAACAGTTGCAAGTTACTACAATTATGACCTGATTTGATAATTATTTTTCGATAGTTAATGAAAGGAATTTTTATGGCTTTAAAAATCTTGGATACCACATCATGGAAACATACTGTGCGACAAGTTGCAATTTGCTGCATTGCCTTACTGGGCTTGAGCCTGTTTTCATGGCCACTGCCGGCATATCCCGGACAAAACTTGGCCTTAATGATGGTTCCACTGATTGCCACCCAACAATGTAATATTAATTACGATAAAGACGACCCCAAGTATGATCTGAACTATAGAGGTCTTTTTTATTACAGGAAAGATATGTCACCTGCTGGCTACAAGTTACGCCAGCTCAGTGACAGCAAGTTTAATGGCCTTTCCATATCTGACAAGAGAAAGGTGGCTGACAAACTGCTTTCCACGCTTTTTTTCGGGTACCCTGAACCTGTGCTGGAAGAGAAGATAAGGTCGGGCAGATTTCTCTGCTCTGTGCGCCGGGGGCTGGCCGGGGAGATGAACAACATGTCCCGGGTGGAGGATGAAATCCGGGATGAAGAAAAATACTACAGGGACGATAATGACTGGCGACCCTATGAAGTCATGGACATCCTCGCACGTTTTTATGCCATGCAATATCTTGACATACATTATCTTCATCACTGGATTGCCTACATCCTTACCCAGACCATCATGTTTTCTCCGGCCTATGAGCTGGATTCTTCACATTATCCTGACATTGCCAGCGTCTATAACTGGCTGGTCAGGGATATGGATGATGATATAGGCATGCGTTACTCAACATATATGCACATGATCAGCACAAGCAACTGGCGCAGGTTCAGAAGCCCTGAAGACAACGGGCGGGAAATGCTGGAGATCTTCACCTTTGATTTTGATGACACTCATGTGCCAAAGGCTGCAAAGACATTGCAGAACTGGTTTCTTGACGAGGATCACGACACCCTTGTAATCGGTCTGAACAGCAATACGGTTCCCCAGGCCCTGTTCGGCACCACGGTCACAACCGGTTTTGATTTTTACCGTGAACTTGTCAAGTATCACGGCTTCACAACAGGGGTGGTCAGGCGTCTTGTGGACTTCTTTTTCACTGACTATGATGAAAGTGCCAAACAGACAATTATAGACACCATTGTCTCCTCAAAACCTGAAACATGGCAGGATATACTACTTCAGATCGTATTCTCGGAAGAATATCTGCTCCATTCGTCCAGGGCAAAAAGCGCAGAGGAACTCTTTTATTCCCTGGTCAAAAAGCTGGAATTCAAGCATTACAAACATACATTTTACTATTTGAATGAAGCGTTGAACGACATGCACCAGTCATCCATGAAATACAAACTTGGGAAACTGGAACGGACACCTCTGGATACCCTCTCCTTTGCCTATTATCATAAATACATTCGTGAGAGGGTTATGATTCGCAATGTTTGCGGCACACATGAGGAGACAACATACGACGACTGGAACACCTATGGATGGCGTCCACCCTTGCTGGGGAACGACCGGTTCACCTATATTATGGACAATCCAGATGCAACGCTCACATCATTCATATCATATCTCTTCAACTTTATGATTTTCAGGGAACCCACCTCACAGGAACTGGCCATGTTCAAGGATAACATGCTCCGTGACAACGGAGATTATGAGTGGAGTTACAATTTCAGTGTGGTGGAACAGGGCTGCTATACCAGACGGGAGAACGCGGCAGAGGATATACTTGATTACATATCCCGTTTAAGTGAATTTTATATGTTACAGGAGGTTAAGTAATGAACAGACGCGATTTTCTCAAACTGTCACTCTATGCAGCTTGCGGAAGCCTCGTATCCGGTTTGCCAAGACAGGTTTGCGCAGCGCCTCTTGATAACGTATCTTTTAACCCTTCCATATATAATGCCAACAAGCCCCAGACCATCATGATTTTCATGTATGGCGGGGCAAGCGAACTGGGCGGCAATTTTACCAACTATAATCAGTTCAAGGGCCTCTCCCAAAGTAATTATGAAAGTTATTTTGGCAGTACCAATGTGCAGGCTACTGCCCATGGCTTCTGGAGCGCGGCAGGAGGCAACATCATGGAAGAGTTGTTGTCAGCAGGGGATCTCAACGTATTCCGCACCTGTTTCAGTCAGGTGCGCTGGGACAACAACAACCGTTCTCACGGTTCATGCGTGGCCCAAAATCAGAGGGGAACATTCAACGAAGATGCGGCGGGAATATTTTCAAACCTTGCGAGGGTTCTTTACAATAACGGCATAATCAATGTCAACACCAAGATGCCTTTTCTGACCATGGATGGCGATTCAGGATTTTATGCACGAGGGGGATTATCAATGATTCCCGTAATAGAACCTATAAGCATCAATGAAAATCTTGAGAATCCATTTTCAAGGTCTTCCAATCCAACTTACGGCTCTACCATGGACAGCCTGGCCCAGGCC
>CAYXYO010000062.1:0-12810 GCA_964469365.1 uncultured Desulfobacterales bacterium
CCATCCACATCAAGAACGGCAAGGTCAGGGTGAGATCCCCTGCCGACCTTTCCGCAATGCGCACACTCGCCGCATGGCCTGTTTCCACCCTTCCCCGCGCAAAGGACGGCGGTCACCGCACCATTGACTTCCCTTCTTAACGACTCCCTGTTTTCACCGGAAAACAGATAGGCGTGGGCAAGCATGCCGCGTTCAAGCGCTCTTGCTATTATCATGGCAGGACGGTTGTAAATCTCATCAATCATGGCTATCACAATACACCCAACAGGAACAAAAAAACAGCAGGCCAGAAGCATAAAAAAAATATTACAAAAATAACTTGTGCAATTTATTTAATAAGGTAAAATAAATTAATGAACAACTCACATTCAACAGCTTATAACCTCATTTAATATATGAATCATTAACATATGCAAGCAGGCTATTTGCCATCCATGAACAAAAAAGCATTTCGCATTTTCCTTATACTAAGCCTTGTAATGGCTGCAAGCGACATAGCATTCATAGCGATCAACCACATATCACGCCGTAACACATTCAACACGACATTGAGCCACCATGCTCAAAGGATCAGACAGAATTTCAACCAGGTATTTCATGCCACTGAAGACCGCATGCTTGCCATTGCCACCTGCATTGCCCATGACAGCGACATACAGCAGCTTTTCCTGGCGGGCAAAAAAGCGGTTGAAAAGGAGGGGGGAGGAGCTGGAGGCAGGCAGGCTGCAATCATAAGAAAACAGCTATATGAAAAATTACTGGACATACATGTCTCCCTTGTAAACCACTTTGACTTCAGACAGTTACACTTTCATCTCGGCCCTGGCTCCACGTCCTTTCTCAGGGTGCATGAGCCTTCAAAATTCGGTGACAACATGGACAATGTGCGTCACACTATCGTGGAGGCAAACCGGCTCCGCAAGCCTGTGACCGGATTTGAGACAGGCAGGATATATTCAGGTATAAGAGGAGTTGTGCCGGTCTTTGCCCATGACAAAGAGACAGGGAAAAGGGTCTTTGTGGGATCTCTTGAGGCAGGCACCTCATTTACCACCACCCTGCGCAGCCTTGCAAAAGCCCTGGACATCGAAGTCGCAGAAGTCCTGTCAATGGAACATATGAAGAAAAACATGTGGCCGGAATATGTGAACAAAATACTGCAAACCAGCCAATCAACTGAAAATTTTTTCATAGAAAAAAGCACATCTCCTGTCTTCAACACACTCTGCAAGGAAAAATGTTACGCAGACATACTGGAAAAAGAGAAAAAGGCACAAATTACAAATGGTGAAGCCACCTGGTTTATATACACTTTTCCATTAAGGGACTTTTATGGAGAACGCCACCCTGACACTCCGGCGGCAGGCGCCATCATAACCGCCACAAACATAAGTGAGGCAATTAATGACCTGCAAAGGGCAATGGCAACCAATATCATCTATGCCATAGGGGCATTCATACTGATTGAGATATGTCTTTATGCGGGCATAAACCATATCAGCAGGAAACTGGGCCTGATAATAGAAAAAAGCAGGGAAAAACTCAGGGATGCCCTTGAACAGGAGACCAGGCTGAAACAGCAGATCGAGAAGGAAAGGGATCTTTTCACCAGCGGACCTATCGCCCTTTTCATATGGCAGAACAGGGAAGGTTGGCCGGTTGAATATGTATCTGCCAATATAAAGGAGATAACAGGCTACACTTCCGGGGCTTTTGTGGGAGGTGAAGTGTCATACGCGGAGATCATTCACCCTGACGACATACAACGAGTGGCCCAGGAGGTAGAACGAAACAGCAGCAAAAGCGACCTGGAGATCTTCACGCATCAACCATACAGAATCATTACGCCTGAAAATGAAACTGTATGGGTTATTGATGTCACAAGGATCATACGTAACCAGAATGGAAAAATCACACATTACCAGGGATATGTGCTGGACATCACGCCCCATATGCTTCTCGACAGGGAAATACAGAACGCAAGAAAGGAACTGGAACTGATTATTGACGGCGCAAGGGTTGGCACATGGGTATGGGATGTGGAAACAGGCGAGTTTCATGCGAACAAGCACATGGTTGAGCTGACAGGCTACCAGCCGGACGAGATTGACCCCACCTTCAACAGCTTTGCCAAACTCGTGCCCCATGAAGATGTGGAAATGATGTTCAATTACCTTGAAGACGACATAAAACAAGGCAACACTCACTTCTCAAGGACACATTCCCTGATGCACAAGTCGGGAAAGATGAAATACCTCCTTGCAACCGGACGCATCTATGGGGTGAATAATGAAAACGAACCGTTATGTTTAAAGGGCTTTACCATTGACATCTCGCCCGAGAAGGAAAAAAATGAAGCCGCCATGCTGAGACTCAGGCAAAAAAATCAGCAGGAACACCTGCAGAGCATAAGGAATATGGCAGGGGCGATTGCACACAGGCTGAACAACATTATGACCGCGCAAATGATCTCCATGGAGATGCTGAAAAAACGCCTTGCCAAAGGTTCCAGAGATGAAAAACTTGCGGAAAGGGCTCTGCGCTCAACCCATAAGGCTGCCGAGACAGGCAGAATGATGTTGGCCTATCTTGGCGACGATCTTCAGGGCAGCATACTTTGCAACCTTGAAACAATAGCAAAAGACACTGTCAAGGCCCTGGCTCCAGTCATACCTGAAAATACAGAGATAATATTTGCCGACCCGGAAGTTGACACCATGACCTTCACGTCCCCTGACCAGATTGCAGTTGTAACAAGAAACATACTTCTTAACGCCCTGGAGGCGATAGGTAACAAGCAGGGAAAAATAAAAATATCATTTGGCAGGGTTACAAAAAAAGCCTCATCTTTTCCCATGTTCTTTCATGAAAGATGCGTCCCTGAAACCGAGTATATCTTCTGCCGCATAACTGATAACGGTCACGGCATTTCAGAAGGAAAACTTGACCACCTTTTCGAACCCTTTTACACTACCAGGTTTATTGGCAGGGGACTCGGCCTTGCAGTCGCAGCCGGGATCATGAGGTCTCACAACGGGGCACTTACACTGGAAAACAACATTGACAGGGGAGTTACCGCAACCATATTCCTGCCGGCACACGACAAGAAAAAACACGAACAGCCCCACCTTTCCTGAGAACAACCGCCCTGAAAAAAACCTTGATTTTTCTCTGACATCGTATCAGTATTAAAACTGATGAATAAAGAGAACAAGACAGGTCGCCATTACGCCATCACCATTGACAGTGATTACAAGGAAATAGAAAGGGTGAACGACCTGATTACAAAAATCGTTGACAGGGAAGGCATCGGCGAAGATATAACCAGCGCCCTGCGTATAGCGCTTGAAGAGATGATATGCAACAGCATCATGCACGGTTTCAACGGCGCAATCCTGAAAGACGCAATACACGTTTCATTTGACATGACCCCGGAAACAGCAAAAATCAGGATCGTTGACCATGCCCCGGCCTTCAATCCGGTTGAAGAGCCTGCTCCTGACCTCTCTGTAGCCTTTGAGGAAAGGGAGCCAGGAGGAATGGGCATACATCTGGCAAGAAATCTCATGGACAAATTCACCTATGAATACTCCGGCGACAGCAACATTGTAACCCTTGAAAAATCCCTTACCGGACACAACAACTGATGATACGACTGGACTGCAAGGGCATGCAATGCCCACAACCCGTACTGGAAACAAAGGATGCAATAACCGCGAATCCTGACAAGCTCATTGAGGTAACAGTTGACAACGAGGCATCTCTTGAAAATGTAACCCGCTTTCTGAAAAGCCGCGGCTGGGAAGTAAAAACATCAGAAGGCCCTGACAACACCCATGTCATTACAGGTGCGCCGGGCAGATGCGACCTGGAATTCAGTTCGATGCCTCAAACCGGAAGTATGCCCCATGCCTCCGATTCAAGGGTCATGCTCCTTATAACCACGGACATCTTTGGCACGGGAAGTGATGAACTTGGCAGAAAACTCATGCGAAATTTCATCATGACCCTCAAGGAAATGGACGACGCCCTCTGGCGTGTTGTCTTCATAAACGGAGGAGTAAAACTTACCCAGCAGGAAGCTGCCACATTCCAGCCCCTGAGAACGCTGGAAAAAGCAGGGGTCTCAATACTTGTCTGCGGCACCTGTCTTGAATTTTTCGGACTTATGGACAACAGGCGTGTAGGAAAAGTGACCAACATGCTTGACATCATAACTTCAATGGAACTTGCTTCCAAGGTAATTCACATCTGAAAGGTCATGGTTTGATGAAAAAAATACATTTCCCTGGACTTATACCTCAAAAAAACAGTACATTCGCGGTGACGGCTGAATGCCTTAACGGCATCATGGACACTTCACTCCTAAAGGCCCTTGGAGAGATAGCAGCATCTCCTGAAGTTACTGTCCACATCACCACAGCACAGAAAATAATGATCCTTGGCCTTGACGAGGCAAAAGGCAAGGAGGTCATAAAAAAACTGGATGACGCAGGCGCTGTCGTAAGAAAAAACCGTGATATTGGAACACCCAGGGTATGCGTGGGAAAACCCTGGTGCAAATTTGCCGCACAGGACACGTTTGCCATGGCTGAACATATCTATGACGCGCTGGCAAGAGAGCCAATATCTCCCAAGCTCAAGGTGGCCATCTCCGGATGCCCTGCCTGCTGTTCATGGGCCAACATGATGGACCTTGGATTTGTGGGGGTGACAAGCGGGTTCAAGGTGATGCTGGGCGGACACGGCGGCTCAAATCCGGTGAAAGGAACCGGTATATGCACCATAAACAGCCCGGAAGAGGCTGTGGAAATCCTCAGGAGACTTGCCGCCCTTTTCAATGCCAATGTCAAAATCAAGATGCGTGTGGACAGGCTGGTAAAAAAACTCGGTTTTGACCATGTAAAAAATGAAATACTGCAAAACATATCATCCTGAACGGCATCCTAAAAATCGTATCTGCCTGGCTCCGTGCAAGTAGTAACGAATTTGAAAGAACGGATGTCATATATGGCTATTCCTTATTTCTCCAGCAAGGCAGTACAGGAAGGCATTTTGCAAACGTACCGTACAGTATCCTCAAGTTAATCCTCACTATTTCTTACAAATTGTATCCATTATAAAATCAGGGACCGCCTCCAGGGTACGGCCCCTGATTTTCCTTCCTGCCATTTCTGTCAGTCTCAAACTGGTCATGTTCTTGCATTATCCATTAAAGATGTAACAGTGGCAACGCCTGACCATACTGTGACATACCGCAGTAACTATCCAAAACTGTAAAGACATCTGTGTAGCGTAGAACCCGGATGTCAAAATGGTGGCGCCTGTTGTGTCATGGATACATAAACAGGGCTGACAGTACGTCACTCTTTTGGCGTTTGGCACAAACAGATAACAGAAATCAGAGGCAGGAGACAACTGACACAAGATGGCTGAAGAATCCTTTCAGGAACGAACCGAACAGGCGACCCCTAAAAAGCGGGAAGAGGCCCGCAAAAAAGGACAGGTTGCCAAGAGCAGGGAACTGCCATCCATAGCCGTGCTTCTGGCAGGCCTTATGACCCTTTTCTGGGGAAGTTCCTGGTTTTATCACAACCTTGTAACGGTCATGAGATATTACCTTCATCAAATCACATACCCCCAAATACTTGTCTCCAACATGCACAGCTTTGCCATTACAGGCTTCAAACAGGTAACCCTGATACTGTGGCCCCTTTTTCTGGCAATATTTCTTGTTGCCATACTATCCAACTATCTGCAGATAGGTCCTCTGGCAAGTTTTGAAGCCATAAAACCCAAATGGTCCAAAATAAGCCCCTCAGAAGGATTCAAACGCCTGTTTTCCGCACAGGCAATGATGGAGTTCGCAAAGTCCCTGTTCAAACTCGGGGTGGTAAGCTGGATCGCCTACAACATCGTTGTGAAGGAGTTCCCCAACCTGCCACCACTTATTGACCAGTCACCGGAACAGATAATCAGCTATATCGGACACGTAAGTTTTGCCCTGTTCTGGAAAACCTGCCTTGTAATGATTTTTCTCGCCATAATTGACTTCATATTCCAGAAATATGAATTTGAGAAAAGCATCCGCATGACAAAACAGGAGATCAAGGAGGAGTACAAACAGACTGAAGGTGATCCCAATGTGAAATCACGCATAAGGAGCATACAGCGTGAACAGGCCAGAAAACGCATGATGGCGGAAGTGCCCCAGGCGGATGTAATCATAACCAACCCGACACACCTTGCCATTGCCATAAAGTATGAATCAGGCCGCATGAAGGCCCCGATGGTCATTGCCAAGGGAGCGGGGCTTGTGGCTGAAAAGATACGGGAGATAGCGAGGAAACACAGTATCCCTGTGATTGAAAACAAGCCCCTGGCTCGCAGTCTCTACCAGCTTGTTGACATGGGGGAAGTGATACCTGAATCCCTTTACAGGGCAGTGGCAGAGGTGCTTGCATACGTTTACGGACTGAAGGGAAAAAAGATTGGAAAAGCGGCGGCAGGAGGCAACTGATAGATGACAGCCACAGACGCGATAAAGACAATCTGGACAGATGTAAACTTTGACAGAAACAACCTGCTGGCTGCAACAGGGGTTGTGGGCATACTGCTTCTCATGGTTCTGCCCCTGCCTGCCCCTGCCCTGGACCTGTTTCTTGCGCTCAACATAACCATTTCACTCCTTGTATTTCTGCTGGCGATATATGTTGTAAAACCGCTTGATTTTCCGGTATTTCCTTCCCTGCTGCTTCTTACGACTCTGTTCAG
Organism: uncultured Desulfobacterales bacterium; assembly: GCA_964469365.1. Classification (GTDB taxonomy): domain Bacteria; phylum Desulfobacterota; class Dissulfuribacteria; order Dissulfuribacterales; family QOAL01; genus CAYXYO01. The sequence continues at coordinate 6,775 of CAYXYO010000062.1, forward strand.
GCTATCCCTCAATATAGCCTCCACGCGCCTGATCCTGCTCCACGGACATGAAGGCACCGGTGCGGCAGGAAAGGTCATAATGGGGTTCGGACAATTTGTGGTGGGTGGCAATTTTGTGGTGGGCGGCATTGTATTCGCCATACTGGTCATCATCAATTTTGTTGTTATCACCAAGGGTTCAGGACGTATCGCAGAAGTGGCGGCGCGCTTCACCCTGGATGCCATGCCCGGCAAACAGATGGCCATTGACGCTGACCTCAACGCGGGCCTGATAGATGAAGCCGAGGCCAAGAGACGCAGACAGGAGATAGCCCAGGAATCGGAATTTTACGGGGCCATGGACGGTTCCAGCAAATTCGTCAGGGGCGAGGCCATTGCCGGGCTCATAATAATGGCAATCAACATCATAGGCGGCTTCATAATAGGCGTGCTTCAGCAGGACATGAATGTGGGCACCGCTGCCATAAGCTACACACTGCTCACCATTGGAGACGGTCTGGTTTCCCAGATACCGGCCCTTATCATCTCCACTGCCGCAGGCATACTGGTAAGCCGCGCGGCATCTTCACAGAGCATGGGCAGTGAATTCATGCGGCAGTTCGCAGGTCACCCCCAGGCCCTTGCGGTAACAGCATGCATTGTCTTTCTCTTCGGCATGGTGCCAGGTCTTCCCACCCTGCCCTTCTCCCTCCTTGCCGTCGGCATGGGCACCATGGCATGGTTTGCTTTCAGGCACATGACAACCGGCGCCGGAGAAAAACAGGAGGCGGCAGAGGAAAAGGCGGCAGAGGAAGAGGAATCGGCTCAACCTGAAGAAGTGGAACAGCTCCTTGCCATGGACGTGCTGGAACTTGAAGTCGGGTACGGGCTCATACCGCTGGTTGACGAGGAACAGGGCGGCGACCTGCTGGAACGGATCAAATCCATAAGAAGACAGTTCGCAAAGGACCTTGGAGTCATTGTCCCTCCCCTGCATGTACGCGACAACCTGCAACTCAATCCTGGCCAGTACAACATACTTATCAAGGGGATTGAAGTGGCCGGTGGAGAATTGATGACAGGCCATCTCCTCGCAATGGATCCTGGTGACGCCCAGGGAGATATTGAAGGCATTCCCACCACTGAACCCGCATTCGGCCTGCCAGCGTGGTGGATATCAGAAGAAAACAGGAACAAGGCCCAGGTAGCCGGATACACCGTTGTTGATCTGTCAACTGTCGTGGCCACCCATCTTGCGGAAGTGGTGAAAAAGGAACTGGACGAACTGCTCGGCAGGCAGGAAACCCAGAAACTCCTTGACACACTGGCAAAGACCAGCCCCAAGGCCGTTGAAGAGGTTACATCAGCCCTCTCCCTTGGAATCATACAGAAGGTGCTGCAACATCTTGTGAGGGAAGGTATCTCCATAAGGGATCTGCTGACAATCTGCGAGACCCTCGCGGACTACGCAACCATGACCAAGGACCCTGAGATACTTACAGAGTATGTCAGGCAGAAACTTGGCAGGGCCATTGTAAAGCCCCTGCTTGATGAAGATGGAAAACTTTATGTGATAACCCTCTATCCCGACGTGGAAGAGAAGATAAGAAGCAGCCTGCAACAGACTGAACACGGCAGTTTTCTGGCCCTTGACCCCGCCTCTGCCCAGCTCATAGTTGAAGCTGCCCGGAACGCGGTAAAAACCGCGGCAGAGGCAGGCAGGCAGGCTGTCATCCTGACCAATCCGGCAGTAAGAAGGCATCTCAGGAAACTGATAGAAAGATTCATACCTGACGTAACCGTGCTTTCACACTCAGAAATACCTGGCAATGTGGAACTTGAGTCCATTGCCTCAATAAAGTAACAGGGGACAGAAGATGCATATCCGAAAATTCAGGGCCGCGACCATTTCCCAAGCCCTTGAAAAGGTAAAAGAGGAATTTGGAGAAGATGCCGTCATAATGCACACGGGCCACAAACTGACAAAAAATCCGGCAACAGGAAAGAGAAAACGGATTGCGGAAGTGGTGGCCGCCATGGATTTTGACGCGCCATCAGAAAAAAACATGAAGGGAGGCAGTGTTTCACCGGTCATAAAAAAGAAAAGGCTCAAGGCCCATCCATCACCAGCCGCTTTTTTTAACACACCCTATTCCAGTTCTGTTGGCAAGGATGAATCCATACTCTCACCTGCTAACGGTGATAACAGCAGGGATGAGGAAATAACAGAACTCAAAAAAATGCTCCGGCAGGCAATAGACGCGCTGAATGAAAAAGGAAAGACAAAAGAAGCGGGAACAAAGAAAAAATCCCTGCCCATGGACGACATCACGGCTGTGTTCACCCAGCTTGAAATACCAGGGGTAATGCATAATCCACTGGCGTCACGCATGCTCAGGCACCTCCCTCATTCCGGAATAGACAGGAAGACGGCCCTTTCATGGATAAAAGAGTATGCAGCCAGAAACATAAAGACCGTCACAGACCGGCGGACGCCTGGCAAACCTTGCTGGCAGGCTTTCATAGGCCCAACAGGAGTTGGCAAGACCACCACCCTTGCCAAGCTTGCAGCAATCAGAAAGTATATTCATGGCGAAAAAGGACTTATGATCTCGGTTGACACATACAGGCTTGGCGCCTTTGAACAACTCAGGAGGTATGGAGAACTCACCGACATACCTGTAAAGACCGCCTCAAGTCACGGGGAGCTTTTGAAAATATTTGCAGCCAACAGCGACAAGGACTTCATATTTGTTGACACCACAGGCAGAAGCCCGGTCATGTCTGAACATATAAATGAACTTCGCAGGCTCTTTGACGCCCTGCCCGGTCTTGACGCAAAGGCGTTACTCTGCGCCAATCACAAGGCCGAGGACATGAAGGACCTGATAACGCTTTACAAAAAACTGCCTGTAACAGGGTGGATAATATCAAAAACAGACGAAACCAGGCATTACGCGCCGCTATTCCTGCCTCTTCTGGGATACCAGATTCCGGTATCCCATATTACAAATGGCCAAAGGGTGCCTGAAGACATAAAAGAGGCGGACAGAAAAGAGCTTGTCAAAATGCTCTTTGCCAACAATATTACAAATATCAACACCCCATTCAGACACGACAGAAACAAAGCAGAACCGGTTACGGCAGGCCGGCCTGTCCACATGGCATATATGGAGAATGTATGAACCAGGCCTCTACATTAAAAAAACTGAAGGACGGCAGCATAAAGGCGGATTCCTTTGGAGAACGTTTCAGGAAAAAACTCGAGTCTGATGATGCATCCCGCATGGTTGTCTGTTTCAGCAGTGGCAAGGGAGGTGTCGGCAAGACCACACTTGTAATAAATACAGCCCAGGCCCTTTCAAGACATGGTAAAAGGGTTATGATACTTGACGGAGACCTTGGATTGGCTAATATTGACGTTATGCTTGGCCTTACGCCGGAATACTCCCTGGAACATGTAATCTCCGGAGAAAAAAACCTTGAGGATATAATTATCCACGGTCCTGATGACATCATGCTCCTTCCCGCAAGCTCAGGAGTAACCTCGATGACATCCCTGGGAGAGAGTGAAAAACTTTTTCTCCTGAACGAATTCAGCAGGTTCAGTCTGCCTGTGGATATAATGCTTGTTGATTCCCCGGCAGGTATTGCGGAAAATGTAGTATATTTTAATATGGCAGCTCAACACAGGGTAATTATAATAACACCTGAGCCTACATCAGTTACTGATGCGTACGCTTTGATAAAAATATTGTCCACAAGACACAAGATAAAGCATTTTTCCCTGCTTATAAACATGGTCAAGAATGAACAGGAAGCCAAGATGATATACAGGCAGTTCACATCGGTAACTGACCGTTTCCTGGGTACCCTCTCCCTGGGATACCTTGGTTACATACCAAAATCGGCTGCCATTACCGAGGCTGTCAGAAGGCAGGCAACCGTAATGGACAGGCATCCTGAAACAGCGGAATATTTCACAGAAATTGCCGGCAACATACTTGACTTGAGGACAAGAAGACATATTGACGGCAATATCAGGTTCTTCTGGAATCATATTTTGGGACATTGAGAATGCTGCCTGATTTTCACCAGAAAGTAACAGACAATACAGACAGGTTTTTCCGTGAAGGCGTCAAACTTACGCCGGAAAAAAAGGAAAAGATTATTGTCTATTACGCCCCCCTTGTCCATTATGTGGCATCCAAGCTTGCCGGAAGGCTGCCGCCCCACATACTGGCCGAAGACCTTGTGGGCGCAGGAGTTACCGGCCTGATCGATGCGGTGGAAAAATTTGATCCCGCAAAAAAAATACGATTCAAGACATACGCGGAATTCCGTATAAGAGGAGCCATCCTTGACGAACTAAGGGCGCTGGACTGGGTCCCGCGGTCTGTAAGACAGAAGGCCGCCGAACTTGAACATGCCTTTCATGAGCTGGGGAAAAAACTGGGACGACCCGCGGAAGATGAAGAGGTGGCCGCATACCTTAACATGCCCATAAAGGAATTTCAGAAACTGCTGGATCAGACCAGGGGCATTACATTCATTGACATAGATGTAATACGACGCCGGATGCAGTCAGGCAATGACAGCGATCTCTTTGATCTTATCGAGGATGACAACACAAAGGATCCATACACTCTGCTTGACATGGTCGAAGTCAAGGAATACCTTGTAAAGGCTATATCACAACTCCCTGAAAAGGAAAAGCTTGTTATCTCATTATATTATTATGAAGACTTGACCATGAAGGAAATAGGTGAAATAATGGGTTACACAGAATCCCGCATATCACAGATGCACGCAAAGGCAATGCTCAGGCTCAGGGGCATACTCAAAAATGACAACCAGAACACTGAATTGCTCAATTCCATATAAGCCACGAGAAACCTCACTGTAAAAATAATCTTCAAGGCATCTTGCGGTCATGCCGAAAAGAAAATAAATTTCTTTTGATATCATCAGACATTTAATATATATTGATACCGTTAGGAAATCACTTTAACCATAAAAACAACTATCAAAATATGCCTTTAAGGATGGCAAGGAGGCAGACATGGCCATTGACTACAACATGAGAGTCCTTATTGTTGATGACTTCGCGACAATGAGAAAAATTGTCAAAAACATACTCACTCAACTCGGTTTCAAGACATTTGTGGAAGCGGATGACGGTTCGGTAGCATGGGAGCTTTTACAGAAGGAAGATGTTGATTTTATCGTATCCGACTGGAACATGCCCAAGATGACAGGCATTGAACTGCTTAAAAAGGTGCGCGCGGAATACAAGAATCCTGATATCCCCTTTTTGATGGTTACGGCAGAAGCCCAGAAGGAAAACATCGTTGAGGCTGTAAAGGCAAAGGTGAGCAACTATATTGTAAAGCCCTTCACTCCGGAAACCCTGAGCGAAAAAATAGAGAAGATTTTCGACTGATGGCTATGTTCTGAGACATTGCCAAAAACCACCAGCTTAACAATTTGACCCTGTATTTTTCAACAGTTTGAAGACTGCCTTGAAAATCATCCGGTTCCCCCAATATGGGGAATAGTTGTTATGGACATGGATGCCATGTCCATATAAAATTCCTGCTCTACTATCCTTAAGAGTATCCTTTTCAAGGCGGTCTTGAGCTCCTCTTCTGACCGGGATTAACATTCATGGAAACCTGTTGACATGACCGACGAAACCGCAACCGGGAAAAATCAGTCAGACGAATTGCAAAATCAGCCTGAGGAAGAAAACATTTCGCCTGAAAAAAAACGGGAATCTGTTAATGAATCTCCTGATTCCCCGGCCAGTGACATAACTGCCAATGGTGGCCAATCCTCTGACTCCATATCGGGACACGCCATAAACGAGGATGACTTCACTGAAGAAAACCTCGACGATATTTTTGAAGAGGGTGACAATGATGAAGCCGATGGCATATCCAGCGACAGCGCCCCACCTGAAGAGGCCGTGGAACAGACCGAATCCGGCGACGCGCCCCTTTTCACCGACGATGATGAACCCAGGGAGATAGAGCTTGACATAATAACGGAAACGTC
>CAYXYO010000063.1:0-4056 GCA_964469365.1 uncultured Desulfobacterales bacterium
CTTTTCCATCCTGTTAAGGTCAAAAACCACCCTGACCGTCCTGCTGTTGAACTGGGCGATCCTCACCCCCTTCAGCAAACCGTCCTGTATCTTTATCTTGTCGGCAAGGCCCGGTTTTTTATAGGCTGGAGAAAGATCAAGATAAAGACGCCTGGGTTTTTTCCTTGATATGTCAGCCGCAAGATATCCATCCTTGTATCTGACAGGAGAAGATGCGTGTATGACAACCCTGGTGTAATCCCTGGCCGACCAGTACTGTATGTCTGTTACCGTGGCAGTCTTTTTGACATTGGACGGCTGCGCCGATTTCACTGTACGCGGTTTCTTCTTTTTATGCTTTGCAGGTTTCCTGCTACGGGCCGCGGAATAATCCTTCACGCCCATGGAACGAAGTTTTTTTCTGGCCTTTGAGGCCATATCGCTGGCAGGATACTCCCTTACAAGCCGTTTCCACACCTCCTTTGCCATGGAAACACGTGATGTCCTGAAATAGATCTGACCTGTGGCATAGAGGGCGTCGTCGGCAAAACGGTGTTCCGGAAACCGCTCCACAAGCACCATGTAACGCTCAACCGCTTCATCAAGGTCCTTTCTGTTACGGGAATATCCGTAAAGCTCCCGGTAGCACCTGGCAACCATATAAAGGGCCTTGGGAGCAATCTTCCTGTTGTCAGGGTACTTGAGATATACCTTTCTGAACTTTTTTATTACATTTATCCATGCCCTGCGGTCAGTCCTGAGTCTGGCGCTTCCAGCAAGCCTTTTGTATGATCTGTAGGCAGACTGATAGGCAGCCTCGGCCCTGCTCCTGTGAGATGACCTGGCCTCAACGGTCAGGGCTGAAATGGCCATCAAAACCGCAACTACTGACAGGACTGTAGCCAAATGAACCGTGAGTCTGCGCATATCAGGAAGAACCTCCCCTAAACAGGGCGCACTCATCCTGCAACTCCTTCAGAAAATTCATTGCCTGCACAGGTGTAATATTATTGATATCAAGCTGCTCGATCTTCTTTCTCAACCCGGCACTCCTGTCCACCACAAGGGGCAGCGCATTTTGAAACATGTTGCCGCGACCTTGCCTCCCGCCTGTTTTCTTCCCGCTGACCGGTCTGGCATGCAGGTGGGATCTTTCAATCTCTTCAAGAAGGGAGAAGGCATGTTTTATCACAGTATCGGGCACACCGGCAAGGGCAGCCACATGAATCCCGTAACTCTTGTTTGCAGGCCCTTCCCGCAAAACGCGCAAAAAGGCAATGGTGTCCCCTGACTCCCTCACTGACATATGCATGTTCTTAACACATCCATACTCTTTTTCAATATCAGTAAGCTCATGATAATGGGTGGCAAAGAGGGTTCTTATTCCCGTGCCGTCCTTTTTAACAAGGTAATCCGCCACCGCCCATGCCAGGGAAAGACCGTCGTAGGTGCTTGTTCCCCTGCCTATCTCATCGAGGATTACAAGGCTGCGCCTGGTGGCATTATGGAGAATCGCCGCTGTTTCACTCATCTCAACCATAAAGGTGCTCTGCCCCCTGGAAAGGTAGTCTGTGGCTCCGACACGGGAGAATATGCGGTCACATACGCCTGTAACAGCCCTTTCCGCCGGCACAAAACTGCCCATCTGCGCCATCAGCACAATAATGGCTGTCTGGCGCAGCACCGTTGACTTGCCTGCCATATTGGGGCCCGTTATGATCACCAGGGTAGCATCCTTATGATTAAGGCGTATATCATTGGGCACAAAATTCTCCCGGCCTGTATGTTCCACAACAGGATGTCTCGCCTTTTCAAGGAGAAGTTCAGTGCCATCATTTACAACAGGCCTGATGTAATCGTAACGGTCAGCAGCTTCGGCCATTGAGGCCAGCGCATCAACCACAGCTACGAAAGCCGCGGTCTGCTGAACGGCTTCCCTGGCGTCAGCCACCCTTGAAAGCACTTCAAGGAAACACTCATATTCAAGGGCAAGGCGTTTCTCCTGGGCTGAAAGTATCCTGTTTTCTATCTCCTTGAGCTCAGGGGTAATATAACGTTCGGCTGAAACCAGGGTCTGCTTTCTTATATATTCTTCAGGGACCTTGTCAACATGCGCCTTTGACACCTCGATATAGTAACCGAACACCCTGTTGTATCCCACCTTGAGGGAAGAAATGCCGGTCTTTTCCCTCTCGCGTCTCTCAACCCCCGCAATAAATCCCCTGCCGTCACGCTGTATATGAATCAATTCGTCAAGTTCCTGATTAAACCCCTCCTTTATCAACCGTCCATCCCGAAGTACCAGGGGACAATCCTCCCTTATGGCGTCTTCTATGACACGGCCTGTTTCTTCAAGAAGGTCCAGGTTGCCTGTATCAAGCAGGGTGCAGGCGCTATCCGGGTCCGTGGCAGTGAGCAGCGTCTCAAGATGCGTAACAAGGCCGGGAAGCGCCTGAATGGACTGTTTCAACGCGAGAAGATCCCTGGCGTTTGCCGTTCCCAGAACAACCCGCCCCAAAAGCCGTTCCATGTCATACATGCCGGAAAGGATATTCCGTAGATCCCTTCTGGCGTCATACTCCCTTACAAGCAGTTGGACAGCGTCCTGACGGGCCTTGATATCCGAAATAGATACAAGGGGATAGAGGAGCCACTTCCTGAACAATCTACCGCCCATGGCGGTTACGGTAAAATCCAGCAGGTCAAGCAGACTGCCCTTACGGGTGTAATCCACCGTATTAAGCACAAGTTCAAGGTTCCTGCGGGTGGCTTCATCTATGACCAGAAATTCATTGATACTGTAAGGAAGTATGGAAGTTATATGAGACGCCTGCCCCTTCTGGGTCTCCAGGGCATATGCAAGCAGGGCTCCGGCAGCGGAAACGGCATTGCGCATGCCGGAAAGCCCGAATCCGTCAAGGGAGAGGGTGCCAAAATGTTCCATGAGTCTCTGACCGGCATATTTGAACCTGAACAACCGGCTGGAGCGAAAAGAAAAAAATACCGAAGGAAGCACCTCCCGGATTTTTTTCCCTGTTTCTGAGTCATCCATCTCCTCTGGCAGAAGGATCTCCGATGGCGCAAGCCTGAACACCTCGGCCAGCACATCCTCCTCCCCTGGAAGTTCGGTTACCCTGAACTCTCCTGTGGAGATATCAAGAGATGCCAGGGCCCATAGCGCATATTGCCTTCCCCCTGGCTGAATGGCAACAATATAGTTGTTGGTGGCAGCATCAAAGCTGCCCTCCATGGCAAGCAGGCCAGGCGTAACCACCCTGACCACCTCACGCCTTACAAGTCCCTTTGCCTGCCCCGGCTCTTCCACCTGCTCACATACAGCCACCCTTTTGCCTGCCTGCACCAGAGTCGCCAGATATCCTTCAGCGGCGTGACATGGCACTCCGCACATGGGAACAGGATTTTTTTCCTTTCTGTCCCTTGAGGTAAGGGTAATATCCAGGATACGCGACGCCTCAACGGCGTCCTCAAAGAACATCTCGTAAAAATCGCCCATGCGGTAAAACAGTATGGCATCAGGATATTTTTCCTTGATATCCATATACTGCCTGAGCATGGGAGTGACCTTGCGCCCCTCCTTCCTGAACTGTTCCAGGGTAAAAACCTTGTCAGGCATTTTCCTCGTCATGGGAGCAGGTTATAAGCGGGTCATGCCAGACCGGCAATGGCGTCATCAATGGTATCCCTCACAAGAAAAAGTTTCTGAAATCCTGAAAGTTCAAACACTTCCCGTACAATCCCGTTAAGCCCTGCCAGCACAAGGGCCCCTGATGCCGCCTTGACCTGTTTGCCCATCATAAGCAGGGTGCGGAGACCGGCGCTGCTTACATACTCCAGTTCACTCAGATCAAGGACAAACCTGCCTGACAAGTCATGACCTGACATAAACTCTTCAAGTTCAGGGGCGGAAACCGCGTCCATTCTTCCTGCCAGCCTGACGATTAACAGCGCGCCATCCTGTTTCGAGGTAATTTTCATCAATACAACTCCTTAATTTTCCAGTTCTCTTGCATAGGAAGGCAGACCAAGGCAAAACAAGGGGTACCGGCCTTGCATTTC
>CAYXYO010000064.1:0-4016 GCA_964469365.1 uncultured Desulfobacterales bacterium
ATGCCGTAGTGCTTGCCGGTCTTTCTCCCAGGTATGATTTCAAGTATATGAGTTTTGATGGCGTATATGTTGAAAAGGCAAGCCTTAGGGAGATGGTTGCCTGGAGTCATCAGATACCGGCTGACGCGGAAAATGCCGACGCGCTGAAAGAGCATAATCAGGAGCTGGCGGAAGACTATATTCGCATGGCTGTCACAAGGTGCGAAAAGGTCGGGGATGTTGAGCCGGACAAGATGGAATCCGTCAACAAGAAAGTGCTTGTTATCGGCGGTGGTGTTACAGGCCTGACGGCTGCTATAGAGGCTGCCGAGGCTGGCAGCGAGGTAACAATCGTCGAGCGTTCGTCCGAGCTTGGAGGTTATGCCGCAAAGCTCAGAAAACAGATTCCCCTGGGTCCTGACTACTCTTCCCTGGCAGATAATGTGGTCGATGACCTGATAGCCAAGGTCAACGCCAATCCCAATATTACCGTGAAGACCTCAACAGAAGTTGCCCGTCTGGCAGGCGTGCCTGGTGAATACAGGGTTTCCATGAAGGCAGCCGGTTCAAAGAGCGAATGGGATGCGCCAGTACCTCTTACCGACGAAGAAAAACTGGACGAAAACGGCAACGAGCTTTCAGCGGAAGATCAGCAGAAGATATATGAGGAAAAGAACGAGGGCCGTCAGGATTATATGGCAGTGGATGAAAATGCCGAGATACATGGCGCTGTCGTCCTTGCTTCTGGCTGGAAGCCCTATGAGCCTGCGGATGATGAGTTCCCTCATCTTGCGTGGGGTAATGAAAATGTTGTTACCAACTGCCAGTTTGAAGAGATGGCAAAGGCTGGGAAGCTCACCCGTAAAGATGGTACGGAAGTCAAGTCTGTTGCCTTTATAATGAGCCCCGGCGGTTCTGATGATGACGCTGATTTTCCGTATGCATCTGCGGTTACTTCTCTTGTGGCGCTGAAACAGGCCAAGTATGTCCGTGAGGATCAGCCTGAAGAAGGCAAGGCCTATGTCTTCTATCAGCACATGAGAACTCCCGGTCAGTATGAATATTTTTACAGGAATATACAGGATGATGAAGGTATTTTCCTTACCAAGGGTGCTGTGACAGAGGTCGCTCCGTCTGGAAATGGACTGACTGTTACCGCTACAAATACAATCCTTGGTGATGATGTAAGCGTTGACGTTGATCTCGTTGTCCTTGCCACAGGCATGGTGCCCACTACAAGGGATGAAGCTGTGGTCAATATGGCTTACAGGCAGGGGCCTGCGTTCAGGGATCTGGATCTCTTTGGCGGTTACTGCGATTCCAATTTTATCTGCTTTCCATATGAGACCCGCCGCACAGGCATCTATGCCGCTGGCGGTGTCCGCAGGACCATGACCATTGAAGAGGCTATGGAGGATGCCACAGGCGCAGCTCTTAAGGCGCTTCAGTGTCTTGTTGCTGCTGAAGAAGGCCATGCGGTTCATCCAAGGACATGGGATTTTGATTATCCTGATTTTTATTTCAGTCGCTGTACCCAGTGTAAGCGTTGTACTGAAGAGTGTCCTTTCGGAGCCCTGGATGATGATGAGAAGGGTACGCCGAAACCCAATCCGTCACGCTGCCGCCGTTGCGGTACCTGTATGGGCGCATGTCCTGAGCGTATTATCGGTTTCAAGGATTACAACATTGATGTCATTGGTTCAATGATCAAATCCATTGAAGTTCCGGATGATGATGATGACAAACTTCGCATAGTAATGTTTGCCTGTGAAAATGACGCCCTTCCGGCGCTTGATATGGCTGCCGCACGTGGCGCGACCTGGTCGCCTCTTGTGAGGATTATCCCTGTAAGGTGTCTTGGATCTGTGAATGTGTCCTGGATCAAGGATGCCATGTCAAGCGGCATGGACGGTGCCCTGCTCCTTGGTTGCAAGTTCGGTGACGATTATCAGTGTCACTTTGTAAAAGGCAGCGAGCTTGCTGAAAAACGTATGGCAAATGTCGCAGAATCTCTTGTTTCTCTCGGCATGGAAGTAGAGAGGGTCAAGCTTGCCCAGGTTGCTATTGACGAGTATGACCAGGTAGAAACAATAATCAATGATTTCGCCGAGGAAATCCTTGGTCTTGGTCCCAACCCGTTCAAGGGATGGTAGGAGGATAGAACCATGGCTGAAGTACAGAAAATACAACCGGATCTTTCGTTCATTCGTGGCGTAATGGAGGCCGGTGGTGATACTGTAAACAAATGTTATCAATGCGCCACATGTTCAGTTGTTTGCCCGCTTTCAACAGAGGACTCGCCTTTCCCGAGGAAGGAGATGCTCTGGGCCCAGTGGGGTATGGCTTCACGGATTGCCGGTGATGCTGATGTCTGGTTATGTCATCAGTGCGGCGACTGTACCACCTACTGTCCGCGTGATGCCCGTCCTGGTGATGTGCTTGGCGCAATCAGGAACAATGCGATCAAGTACTACGCGGAGCCAAAGGCGCTTGCAGACATGCTGACCACTTCCGGTGGAGTAATCGGTACTGTTGTAGCCTCCTTTGTTGTATGGTATGTGGTCGCCTTCCTCTGGTCCCTCTATACCGGAGAGTCCTTTCCCGTTCCTGAAGGGGATGTGGCATATCACAAGATTTTGACCTTTGTGCCCATTGACCTCGTTGTTCTTCCTGTAGTCGGTCTGATTTGCTGGGCCGGATACAAGGGTATTTCGAACTTCTGGGCGGATATAAGCAAGGGCAGTGACATGGTATCCTATACGGGAACCGCGGCAACCCCCGCCTTTGGACCGCTCCTTGCAAACTATGTGGTGCCTGCGTTCAAGGAGATACTTGCGCACTCAAGGTTTGAAAAGTGCGGCCAGACCCAGGAGAGGGTGAAAGGTCACAAGTGGCTTTTATGGTCGTTTATAATACTGTTCTTTGTAACGGGTATTGTATTCATTATAAATGATGTGATCTTTGTGCCATTCCTGCATGAGCATTTTACCCCGATGCCTCTTTATAACCCCATCAAGATACTTGCCAATATTGGCGCGGTAATGATGATAAGCGGTATCTGGATGATAAAGAACATGCGGGAGCAGAAGACCGAGGAAGGTGTACTCAAGAGCTCCGAGCAGGACTGGAACCTTATATGGCTTATCTTTGCTGTTGCTGCAACAGGTATTGCCTCTGAGTTTCTGAGGCTGATCCAGGTTTCCGTGCTTGCATACCCGGTTTACATCTTGCATCTTGCTTGTGTGGTTACCCTGTTCCTGTCCATTCCGTATACCAAGTTTGCCCACCTCCTCTACAGGACAACAGCCTATGTTTATCAGTTGTGGTCACAGGATGTGAAGGCAGGCAAGGCTGGTTTCGGACTTGAGAAGCCTATCATACCGCCCAAGGCACAGGATTCGGATGAGGAGGCTGCGGAATAGGTATCCGTTTTGTACTTGTCTGATTTAACAATATAAACAATGCGGCAGATTCTCTTGTGAGTTTCTGCCGTATTTTTTTTGAATTGAAAAAAAATACTTGCTTTTTCCAAGGAACAGACTATTATCATTCCCTCAGTTTGTGCTGGCGTAGCTCAATTGGTAGAGCAGCTGACTTGTAATCAGCAGGTTGCGGGTTCGAGTCCCATCGCCAGCTCCACTGTGGAGAGGTACCCGAGTGGCCAAAGGGGACAGACTGTAAATCTGTTGGCGACGCCTTCGGAGGTTCGAATCCTCCCCTCTCCACCATCTTTAACTTTAAGAATTGACTGACAGTTACAGGACAGGTTAGATGTTGTTTTTCTGACAACCGTTTTCAGGTTGATTGGGCTGTTTCAAGTTGTATTGAGGTGAGACGGGCATCTGGCTTTTATGGTCACTATTCATTCTGGTACGGGGTTGTCAGGCTGTTTAAAAACAGGGCGGGAGTAGCTCAATTGGCTAGAGCATCAGCCTTCCAAGCTGAGGGTTGCGGGTTCGAGTCCCGTTTCCCGCTCCATTTGCCCACGTAGCTCAGTCGGTAGAGCGTTTCCTTGGTAAGGAAGAGGTCACCGGTTC
>CAYXYO010000065.1:0-5508 GCA_964469365.1 uncultured Desulfobacterales bacterium
AGGCAGGTGAAGGAGAATGGCGGCAGGCATGCCCAAGCAGGAGTAACGCCGCCAGCCTGTCTTCCTCCCCATACTCTCCGGTTCCGATTTTTTCGTTAAAAAACGTTCTGGCAAGCTCGATAACAGGAGCATGGCTTCGGGGATTTCCCAGGAAAAAGGGCAGGGCAACGGCATCATCGTTGTCGCCAAAATTTGCAGCTAAACCATCGGGCCGCATTATTGCGTCGCTGTAAAGCACTGCTTTTTTCAGGCGTAACAGTGCGCGTTCGGCAAAAGGGATTTCAAGACGCTGGCGAACTATGGCCGCGATTAAAAACAGTTCAAGAACCAGCTTGTGGTAACCACAGGATTTCTCAAAATTTACACCGTCATTACAAAACTGCAAGAACACTTCCGTGTCAAGCCATTTTATCGCATATCTGTACCATGGATTGCAGATTTTTTTTTTGCTGCCAATGACGCATGACGCAAGCAACAAGGCAACGAGGTTGGCGGTGAAGTGATTTCCCCGCACATCTGTAAACTCCCTGTTCAGCCAGACAAACATTCCATGTTCAAACAGCATTACGCGCAAAAGTTCATCAAGTGCAAGAAGTTTTTTGTTTTTCCAGCCTTCTCTGGAAGAGAGTATGCGGACAAGGTCAGACATAATGACAAGAGTTATAATACGCATGGATGCTTCCATGGGGTACCAGTTTACACTATATGCCAGAGGATTTGCCTTTCGCCAGCGTTTCAAGAAGTCCAGGATTCTGCTCAGGGCAATATCGTCTGTTTCACCTGCCCACTGATGGACAAGCAGTGGCACAAGATAAAACATCCTCGACAGTTCCCATGGGAATTTTACATCGTAAGCAATATCTTTTTTTTCATAAAAACGATTTTTTTTGTAATATTGCCTCTTCCATTTTTTCCGGAATCTCCAGTCGGAGGAGAATTCGCATGAATTCAGGTCCGGAACCGGACAGCCAAAAATTGAAAACCGTGATTTTTTTATGTGAAGTGCTGCTCTCTCCAATGTTCTGCGCTGTGGGATGGTGGCGTTACCGGATTTTCTGGCGACAAGTACGGTTGATGAGATGTGGGCGCTCCACCGGCCTGCATGTTCAGCGTAACCTGAGAATATGGGCCAGAAAAAGAAGAGCCTGCACAGACCTAATATCATCTCCTGCCTGAGACGAAATAACAGGACAGGAAGTGGTTTTGAGAAAATCCGTTTAAGGAAAGTCGGAGTCAGCATAAATTGCAGTAATCCTTTATGGCTCAACAGAAAGTTGGGTCTATTCATCTGTAAGACAACAGATTATGCCGCCCCTGCATGAAGTATATGTCCAGGCTGTGTCATGTTTAGGTAATGACAAATTGCATTGACTAAATTGGATAGTATGTCAGGGGTGCAGTTTTGAAGTAAGGGTAGATTTTCTGCAGGAAAGATGAGAAACAATACAAGGCACAGTTTTTGGGGAAGTACTATAAAGAACACAGGCTTTTCCTCTTCCAGATAGATTGGCCCGGAAAAGAAAAGCCTGTGTTTGACAAATAAAACAATTCTGATGTGTCAGGGTGTTGGCGCGTTGAGGTATAAAATGGTAACCAGACCGCCAGCCGTGTCTGATGTTGTCCTGGCCCATACACTTTGCTCAAGCGCCATGGCAGTCAGAGCCGTTGCCAGTCCGGCCTCTCCCATGTCATAACTTAAATAGAACATTATTGGACTCGTTCCTGCTATGTCTGAACATGTCAGAAAAATCGGGTAGCCGCTTCTGGAAATACTTTCATTTTCCACTCCTGGATGAACACCTATTTTGTTAATAACGCAACTTGAGTGATCACTGGCAAAGGACGCGCCGGTCAGCACAATAAAAAGACAGATACTCAAAAGCAACATGAAAACTTTCTTCATTTTAAAAATCTCCTTTAAATTTTAAAAGGTTAGCGGTAGTAAAGTTTAATATTTGGTTTGCATTATCATGTTATTTAGCCAATAGATTGAAATTTTCTTTGCCTATTTCATCAAGCTCGGCGCGTGTCATGTTGGTGACAAGGATTACAGCAGACCGATCAGTTTTCTCCTGCATATATAATTCATGATTTTTTTTGCCTATTTCATCAATTTCAGCGCGTATCATGTTGGTGCCAGGGATTATAACTGATTCATCAGATTTCTCACGCAGATATATGTCGTAACTTTTTCTTCCTATTTCATCAATTTCGGCACGTGTTATGTTGGTGCCAAGGATTACAGCAGACTGATCAGTTTTCTCCTGCATATATAATTCATGATTTTTTTTGCCTATTTCATCAATTTCAGCGCGTGTCATGTTGGTACCAGGGATTATAACCGATTTATCAGATTTCTCATTCAGATATATCTCATGATTCCTTAACGCAACAGCGTCAGATACCGGACGACCGCACTGATTATCAATGTTTGATGTGATTTTGTTTTCAGGTTTTGGCACACTTTTGATTTTTGAAACTCCCAAGCATGTCAATTTTACTCTATCCCTTATTCTATTATACCAAATTATACTGTTGTTGCAATAAAAAACCTTCTCCATGACTTCAGACAATTTTAAGCGTTCAGTGTCCTGGTTTACAGTAAAGGTTTCGTCTTCGTCAAGGCCGGCAAGCTCTATCTTTACGCCAGTCTGTTCAGACAGCAGCAGCTCCATTTTTTTGATGTCATATCTGTTAGCCGGAATATAACATATATGTTGTAGCAATTTGTCTGCCATGTTCGAGCTTTTACCTGACATAACCGCGTCAGCTTGTAATATTGTGCAGCAAAATGTTATTAAAATTATTAAAGTGATGGCCCGCAGGAGATTTTTCATAACAATACAATATGGTTTTATCAGCATCGGTCAGACCTCACAAACTTTAAAACCTGGACTTTAAGGTCAGTTTACAATAATTTCCATAAGTTCATTTAAGATTGGTGAAATAATTAAAAGTTATATGTCAAGCTAACATAACTAACTTATTCTATTCCTTCTTCCTTATAAGCTCCCATCCCACAAATATATTATAGTTGCGTCTGCTGACTTGTCAAAAGAATTATTAACCTTTGAAGTAATTCTGTTCTGATTAATAAATAGTGACAGGTAAAGGGCCATTCGGTTTATTTTTTTCGATGTGCTTTTTATTGCTTGTTGATTTTTAAAGCAGAGAAGGTCTTCTTTTGCGCCGTGAGGCGGTGACAGCACCAATAATCCATCCTGCGAGAAGCACGCCGGCACCTGCCAGAAACCACTTTATATTTGAGTTGTTTTCAATGATTTCCAACTGTTCCTTTGTGGCGGCAAGATTGCTCCTGGTATTGCTCAGCTCTTCTTCATTGGTCTTCAACATCTCCTTTATCTGCATTACTTCAGCCGCGTCACGTTGCAGCGCGATATATTTTTTTCTTATTGTTTCTTCGGAAATCCTGCATGATGTCAGGTTGTCATCACATGCATCCAGTAAGCGTCCAGTCTCTTCCTGCCCGGATAGAAGTTTCTGCAGTTTATCCTTCAGCCGCTGATTTTCCTTCTGAAGCTGAGTAACTTTTATGGAAAGCGGCACCTCTTTTGTGAGATAACGGTGCAGTATCCAGCCTTCCCTGCCTGATTCCGTTCTTATCCTGCTCCAGTCGTTATCCCGCTCCATAACCGAAACCCGGGTGCCGTCTGCCAGCACGGCAACTATCTTGTTTCTGGAGCTTTTGCCTGTCCTTACCGGAACTTCACTGGCGGGAGCCACATAATAGTATGTTGATGCATGTGCAGGGGGAGCCGCATGGAAAACAAATACGCCTGGAAGGCATAACGGTATAATGAAACAGTATAACAGGTATTTTTTCATAATTAAAAAAAAGAAAAGTCTGTCAGCCCCATGGCAGGGGCGGACAGACTTTACATCACTTGCAGGATTGCCTTTTGGTCCTTTGCCGTGTCGTTCCCGAAATGAAAAATGCCCACATCTGTTTAATATGCCGCACTTTTTGATTTCGTTACCCCTTGCGCCGGACCAAAAGTCTGTTTTTTCAACGCGCCCTTTAAGTTAAGGGCAGGTTCCTCATAAGCCTGTCTTTCGGGTAATATGGCTGGTTTTTGGGGCATCCGCACAATACTGACCCGATACTGTCCGGCTTTTCAGGATACCCGCATGAAAAAACTTGTTAATCAGTCAAGCTCTTTCATGATGGAATCAGACACTTCCTTTATGGATGCGCTTCCATCAACAGAAATGACCTTGGGGCCATCGAGATTTTTGAAGACATTGACGGCAGCCATGGTGCCTGTTTTGTCATCATAGTATATGTCATGACGTTTGTTGATGGCGTCTTCATCCTGATCATCCGGCCTTGTCTTGAGATCGCCTCCGCACACGCGGCAGACAAGTTTCCCGTCTTTTTCAACAGGCTTGATCGCTTCAAATGCTATATGATTGGGATGGTTGTTGTCATTTACGCAAAGGCGGCGTCCCATGATGCGGTCCTTGGCGATCTGACGGTCAAGCACTATCTCTATTACATAGTTCAGTTCCATGCCTTCGTCCTTGAGGGCCTTGGCAAGGGTCTCGGCCTGCACCTTGTTTCTTGGGAATCCGTCAAGAAGCCAGCCGTTTTTGCAGTCATCTTCCTTGAGCCTGTTGAGGATCATTGGAATGGTGATATCATCAGGAACAAGGTCTCCCCTGTCGATGTATTCCTTGGCCTTTTTGCCAAGTTCGGTGCCTTCGCCGATATTTTTGCGGAATATGGCGCCTGACTCAATGTGAGCTATGTTGTATTTTTTCTGTACAATGGCTCCCTGGGTGCCCTTGCCACTGCCATTAGGGCCGAAAATCAAGATGTTCATTCTCTACTCCTTTCATGCGAATTTAATTAAACTCTTACGCGGTCCTGCTTGCTCAGGGCCGCATACAGTACAAAACAGAGGGACTTCCCTGCTTCCACGATAACTATATGCCTTGTTATCTTTTAATCCCATGATGGAAAAGACGCAAGTTTTAACCGCATATTCAGCGCGTGATTATGGAAAAATGTTTTCTCTGGCCTGATATCCTGATGATTTATAAAGGTCGCGTCACTGGTCCTCTCCGAGATAGGCGGCGATGACGTCAGGGTTTCTCTGTATCTCATCAGGCTGGCCTGACGCTATTACCCTGCCGTAATTGAGGACAAGCAGCCGGTCAGATATGTCCATGACAAGGCCCATGTTATGCTCCACCAGTATGATGGTAATGCCCGTGTCCCTGATCTTCTTTATGAGAGAGGAAAGCTCCATGGTCTCTGTGTCATTGAGACCGGCGGCAGGCTCGTCAAGCAGGAGAATGGCGGGTTGTATTGCCAGCGCCCTTGCTATTTCCAGCTTTTTCAGCATGCCGTATGGCAGTGAACTTGCGTCCCTTTCGGCAAATTCCTCCATGGAGCATTGCGTCAGGGCTTCCATGGCCATCTTTCTGACCGTTCTTTCTTCCCTTATGACAGAGGGAAGACGCAGGGCCGCGCCTGCCAGAGAC
>CAYXYO010000066.1:0-3406 GCA_964469365.1 uncultured Desulfobacterales bacterium
TGGAAGGCATGTCGCCTATTATCATTATGTCAGCGCTGGACGGGCCTGTTCCCATTACGGTTTTTGTTCTTTGTTCTGCAAGGGGACATGCCGCGCACTGTTTCATTACATCTGCTGTGTCAGGTCCGGGATAAGGCGTACTGGTTGTGTTGATACTGTTCTTCCGCCTGTCTGTGCGTAAAGCCGGGCTGTTTTCCGCCCTTCGAGGAGTGGATTTTTCTGTTTCCAGGGACGGCTGCCCAAGGAATCTTTCAAGCGGGGACGATTGGGGCAACATTGAGACGCCGGAGCGTTTCATGAACCTGAGCCAGGTGTATATCTCTGAATAAATGTTATTTTGCAGGGACATGACGCATGCGTGAACGGTGAAGGCAGCTGAGCAGGAAGGTGAAAAACAGCAGGCCTGACAGCGCGCCTGCAAGGGAACCCGCGGTGTCGGCAGCGATATCATGGATAGAGGCACTTCTGCCAGGCACAAAATACTGGTGCAGTTCATCATAAAAACCGTATATCATACCTGCCGCTACAGTTAACATTATGTTGCCCTGCATGCTTTTGATGATATTGGAGTCAAGAAATGACCGGAAGAGCAGAAAACCGAGACCTGTATATTCAATGAAATGCATTATATAATCTGGAGCAGGCAACCTGGGGATTTTCGCTCCAGGCGTAGCTGAGATCGTAAAGATGACTGCCGCGTAGCACAGGGTAAGCAGGTATGAAAGTTTCATGGTTCGGGATGGTGATATTTTTATGTTGATATCAAATGGCATGTTAATATGTAAAATGAAAATGGCAAATTGAGAATGTCATGTTTTCTGTTTTTCTATGAATTTTAAAGGCGTATGCAGCCTGCTTGCTGTAATGGTTAAACTGACAGGTGAAAAAATGAATCTGAACTGCCATGATGAACCGGTGCCTCTTGATATAAATGGAGTGCTTGATTTACATGCCTTCCGGCCTTCCGAGGTAAAATCCCTTGTGACCGAATACATAGCTGAATGCCTCGCGCGCGATATCCTGGAGTTGAGAATTATCCACGGCAAGGGAAGCGGAAAGCTGCGTGCCATGGTGCATAAAATACTTGAGCGTGACAAAAGGGTGTCCCGTTTTTCAACTGCTCCGGAGAATGCCGGAGGGTGGGGCGCGACCCTGGTAACATTAAGGCGCTGAAGATTTTTATTCTCCCCATTCGCGGGATAGCAGGTCAGCATAAAAATTTTCAAGCATGGCAGCCACCTCTTTGAATGCCTTGGCCTTGTTAAGTTGTTGCCTGAATGCCGCGCTGCCCCTCATGCCCTTTGTGTACCAGGCAAGATGCTTTCTGGCAAGCCATACGCAGACAGGTTCGCCATAAAAGCTGAACAGCCCTTCAAGGTGTCCGGCCGCGACATGGTACTGCTCCTCAAGTAGCGGCGCGGCTGTTTGCCTGCCGGTTTCAAGATATTCCCTGACCTGGGTGAATATCCAGGGCCGGCCGAGCATGGCGCGGCCTATCATGATGCCGTCAGCTCCGGATTCTTCAATGGCCCGCCTGGCATCGTCACAGGTTCTTATGTCTCCGTTCGCAATGACAGGACACCTTACCTCTTCCTTCACTTTTTTTATTGTCTTCCAGTCCACTTCGCCTGAAAACATCTGTTTTCTCGTGCGTCCATGCACAACAATCATGGAGGCCCCTTCTGCCTCTGCCATCCTTGCAAATTCCACTGCGTTTATCGAATGATGGTCCCAGCCCAGACGCATTTTGACTGTTACCGGCACAGAGACTGTCCTGACGACCCTGTTGATTATCCTGCCCGCAAGAGGCATGTCCTTCATTAACGCCGCCCCTGCCCCTGTCCTGACTATCTTGCGTTGGGGACACCCCATGTTGATATCGATGATTGCCGCCCCGAATGACTCGTTCATGGCCGCCGCCCTGGCCATTATGTCAGGGTCTGAACCTGATATCTGAACAGAAAGGGGAAATTCCTCATGCGCGCTGTCAGCCATCTTTACAGACCTGCCGCTTTTTCTCACCAGGGCCTGAGAGGAAATCATCTCGCTTACGGTAAGGGATGCGCCGAATTTTCTTGCTATGCGTCTCAGGGGATAGTCGGTAATGCCTGCAAGGGGGGCAGCAAGGATGTTGCCCGGAAGCTCAATCCCCCCCACAGGGAGAGGTTTAACCCTGTTTGCCATGTGGCTCCCCTTTTTCCAGTATCATCCTCCAGTAATTGTCGAGATGCTCTTCAAATATCACTTTCCCGTTCATGATTTTCATGAGTTTCAGTATCCTGGGCCTTGTTTCTTCCTGTACCAGGACTTCTATCCTGTATCCTGCCGGAATGTTGTTGTCCCTGAAGCGCAGACCTGCGCCGGTTATTGCCTTTCAGCAATTTCCCCTGCTGTCTATGAACAGGGATGTGTTGTAGTCATCCATGATAAATCTGATAAAGCTCCCGTGTGTTTTGTTTTTCCAGACCGCAAAGGAGAGGAAAAGCAGCACTGAAAGGCAAATTGCCGTAGTCAGGCCTGTATGTTTTTTTACCCCCTGTATCATAATTCTGAAATTGTGTAACTTAATTTAATAAATATTAGCAACAGTAAAAGAGATTTCAAATAATATCTGGAAAAAAATATATGTCAAACAGAGCTGATGTCTGAAATAACGCATTGAAAAAAGCCGGTCTCCATTGCCCTGTTATCTGTTATGCGCTAATGTAGGAGATTGTTGCATTATTATCCGTAGCCCAAACAGAACTCATATATTGAGGAAGGATATCCATGGAAGACAAACCAAGAATAAACCGCACATTAGATGAGGCACTCAAACTGAAACAGGCTGATCAGTTTATTGATCCGGTTAGGATGACAAGGGATAGCAAGTTCAGGTTCAGATGTCATCCCGGCGTGCCATGTTTCACAAAGTGCTGCCGTAATATGAATATCATTCTTACCCCCTATGACATCATACGCCTTAAAAACCGTCTGGGGCTGAACTCCGACATGTTTCTCAAACTTTATGCGCAGCCTGAGCTGCTAAGTCTTACCGGCCTGCCTGTGGCGCGGCTTAAAATGCTTGAAGAGAGGGATGGCCAGTGTCCCTTTGTGACTCCTGAAGGGTGTCAGGTATATACTGACCGGCCTGTATGCTGCCGCTACTATCCCATAGGGCTCGCAAGCCTTAAACAGCAGGATAAAAGGGGCGGGGAGGAAGATGAGTTTTTTTTCATGATCACTGAAGATCACTGCAAGGGGTTTGAAGAGGATACTGAATGGACTGTGGCCTCGTGGCGTGAAGACCAGGAATCCGATTTCTATGACAGGATGAACCGGGACTGGATGGAGCTTCTTCTTCGCAAGAAATCCTTTGGGGAAGAGACTGAAATACCTGAAAAGGGGAGGCGCATGTTCT
Source organism: uncultured Desulfobacterales bacterium (assembly GCA_964469365.1). Taxonomy (GTDB): domain Bacteria; phylum Desulfobacterota; class Dissulfuribacteria; order Dissulfuribacterales; family QOAL01; genus CAYXYO01. The sequence continues at coordinate 3,401 of CAYXYO010000066.1, forward strand.
ATATGG
>CAYXYO010000067.1:0-2858 GCA_964469365.1 uncultured Desulfobacterales bacterium
CCTGTCCTTACGCTTCTTTCTCCAGCCGCTCACCAGGTCATAGCCCTCTTCAAGTTTTGCGACAAGGGCGGGTATGTCTGACGGATCGTTCTGAAGGTCGCCGTCCATGGAAACCACCACATCTCCTGACGCGGCGTCAAAACCCGCTGTCATGGCAGCGCTCTGTCCAAAATTGCGCCTGAAAATTATCACATTAAGTTCAGGTGTTGCGCCATGCAACTCATGAAGTATCTCATGACTGCCGTCACTGCTTCCGTCATCCACCAGAATGATCTCAAAGGAACGGCCTTCAGGCCTCAATGTGTTCACAAGTCGTTCCACAAGGGGAACGAGGTTGGGGGCCTCATTATAGACCGGAACTATAACGGACAGTTCAGGCCTGTTTGTTGTCTGCTGGTTCATTGTGTTTGTTCATGACAGTAACTGATGGTATAAATCTATTTTGCAATAAAACTTCCGAAAATCTTTGGCTGATCGTTTACCATGTTTTCCCTGAACTGATAATATGCCGAACGAAGGGCCACATACGGGTCAAGGGATGACGCCTTCAGGGCCTCATACTCGCCAAGTTGCAGGGAACGCTCGTTTATCGTCCAGCTTCCTCTTATGGCTGCCTGGGACACAAAACTGGTAAGATAATAGTTTACCGGATTGAAATATGAGTCAACGAACATGCCGACGCCGTCCCTCGGACAGGAAGGGCCGAGAAAGGGTATGACAAGATACGGGCCGAACCCCACTCCGTAAACACCCAGGGTCTGGCCGAAATCCTCATAAACCCGCGCCATCTTCCATCGCTCATAGGCTGGATCCATAAATCCCAGGATACCTATGGTGCTATTTATCGCAAACCTTGACAGCTCGCTTCCCGCACCGGAAAAATTGAGCTGCAACAGGCAGTTTGCCAGACGTATCGGCGTAAAAACATTGGCGAAAAACCTGGATATACTCTCCCTGGCAACCTTGGGCAGAAGCCAGGCGTATCCCTCTGCCACAGGTTTTATACCCCAGAAATAAAGTTTGTCATTGATGGTGAAAAACAGTCTGTTTACCGGTTCTATGGGGTCATACACATCTGCGCCGGCGCTGCTGTCATCACTCCACTCGTCAAGGTCATCCAGCTCGTCCAGCTCATCAAAATCATCGGACAGACTGTCCCCTGTCTCCACGGACAAAAGTGAACCGTTGGCGCTTTCAACAGCCATCCCGGTTCCTGCAGGTTCGGTTAATGTAAGGTTGGCGTCAGTGGCAGCCGTTTCGCCGGCAGCATGAACAGGCGTAACCGTGACGCTCAGCGCAAGACACGCGAACATGACGAGCCATATAAAACCGTTGCCAAAGCTTGCTTTCAAGGCATTCCTCTCTACTGTCAACATTAACAAATGGAATAAACAGCGCTGCCCAACACTGTTTCATAAAGGGACAATACGGCAGACAGGGTAACAGAGATGCATGGTTAAGACAAGCATTGAGGAGAATCATGGACAATGCCCGCACACAGTTCAGGCTACCTGGTCAATTCTCCTGTTCAGAAAGGGGAAATTCCCTTTCAACAAGCCGCTTCTCCTCTTCAATTGTATTTACTTCCCTGTCAAGCCGCGCGTACAACACCCTGTCAAGCATGACCTGAAAGGCTGGAGAGGGTCTGTAGCCCATGGCTTTAAGGTCATTGCCGGTAATCCCGATAGCCGTATCCTGAAGCTCGGTTATGAACCTTGAAATACACTGTTTCGCATAACCTTCTCCAGCACATGCCATGATGCAGAGAAGCGTATTAATGTCAAAGTCCGCAAGATGCCTGTATATGACGCTTGCCTTCATCTTCCCGTACCGCCTGAATGTGTCAAGCACCTCCACGCCCCTACGGATCATGTCCGCAAAAAAGAGATGCTCCTTTTCAGGCATGGCAAGACGCTCAAGACACTGTTCAATGGCCTCGGGCTCAAGGGGCCAGAGAAGGGCCATCATGTATATCCGCCATGCTACAGGCGGCTCAGGCCTGTAAAGCAGCCTGTACCAGGCAAGGACATCATATACCCTGGCCAGAATATCCCTGCCCTCATCTTCGAGGATACCGGGATGTATGGTGTCAGACAGGCCAAGTTCCTTAAGCCGCACAAGGGCAGGCGCCGGGTCCTTTTCCTGAAGGATGATCTTCAGTTCATTCATAAGGCGCTTGCCGTCCAGACGGGAAAGCATGTCCAGGTTGATGGAATTTTTCACAAGATTCAGCGTGTGCCTTCCCAGTTTGAATGAGAACCTCTGTTCAAAACGCACGGCCCTGTAAAGCCGTGTGGGGTCTTCCACAAAACTGAGGCTGTGAAGCACCCGTATCACCCTGTCCCTGATATCCCTCTGTCCCCCGAAAAAATCAACAAGGGTTCCGAAAGACGATGGAGAGAGGTTTATGGCCATGGTATTTATGGTGAAATCGCGCCTGAACAGGTCAAGTTTTATGCACGACGTGGTAACTGTGGGCATGGCGCCCGGGTACTGGTAATATTCACGCCTTGCGGTTGCCACATCAATCTTCCTGCCGTCAGGCAGGATTACGATGGCTGTCTGGAACTTTTCGTGGATTCTGGCGCGCCCGCCATATTTGCCGGCAAGGCATCTGGCATATGCTATGCCGTCTCCCTCCACCACAAGGTCTATGTCGAGATTGGAACGGCGCATTATCAGGTCTCTTACAAAACCTCCGGCCACATAGACCCCAAATCCCAGTTCCCCTGCCACCCTGCCGGCATCTTTCAGAAAAAGCAGGGTGTCGGCAGGCAACTTTTCCTTCATTAGGGACGCCACATTCTTCTCCCTTGCCCTGTCAGGCAGCAGGGACTCGGGACGCTTCATGGGGTCAT
>CAYXYO010000068.1:0-10445 GCA_964469365.1 uncultured Desulfobacterales bacterium
ATGATAACCCCCAGGGGATATGGACGAAAATATGATCTGCCAGGGGTGTGAGAGACAAGGCGGAAGGAAGGGGAGATATGCTGCTCGCGGTTGACATAGGAAATACCCATACTGTGGCAGGGCTTCTGGGAGATGGCGGAAAACCCGTGTCTGGCTGGCGCATGCGCACTGACCGGCTCGAAACCCCTGATGAACTCGGGATAAAGATGACAACCCTCTTTGACCTGGCAGGTGTCGGGGTCCGGGACATTGACGCATGTGTGGTGTCATCAGTGGTGCCCCCGGCCCTTGATTGCTGGAAGGGATTTGTAAACCGTTATGTCAGGTGCGAACTGGTTTGCGTCAATGACAGGCTTGAGGATATCATGTCCATAAGATACAGCCGTCCCTACGAGGTCGGGGCTGACAGGATAGTAAACGCGGTTGCCGCATGGGAAAAGTACCGTGCAGGTGTTATAGTGGTCGATTTTGGCACGGCCATCACCTTTGACTGCGTTTCTGCCGACCGGGAGTACCTTGGGGGAGTCATAGCCCCAGGCCCGGGCCTCGCTGCCTCAAGCCTTGCGTCAGGCACGTCGGGCCTTCCCCTTGTGGACCTGGTTGAACCCACGGACCGTGAGATAATCGCCCAGGACACGGTGTCGGCCATCCAGGCAGGTATTGTTTACGGCTTTGCCGCACTGACCGACGGTATTGCGGAACGCCTTGCCAGCCGTTTCCCGGCTTGTCCGCAATGTATGGCAACAGGCGGTCTCGCGGGGGTGATAATTCCCCATTGCCGCAATATCAGTATCATAGAACCTGACCTGACCCTGATTGGCCTTTACCTTATCCGGACAAAATATCTGAAAACATGATGGACAGACCGGCGTGCTCCCTGCCATCTCCTGTAAGCGTAAGGGGCCTTGAGGCAGAGCCGCCCCTTTTCCTGGCCCCCATGGCAGGGCTTACCCATTCGGCCCTGCGTACTTTGGTGGCCGAACTGGGGGGCTGCGGCCTGTTGAGCACAGAGATGCTTTCAGCGCGCAGCCTGCCCCATGAGAACCTGTTGAAATCATCATGGCTTGTGCGTTCCGTGGAGGAGCGGCCATTGAGTTTTCAGGTGCTTGTTTCAGGCCCTGACATAATCGCTCCCGCCTTTGAAAAACTGCATGAGGCAGGGGCTGACGCCATTGACATCAACCTGGGCTGCCGTGCCCCCAAGGTGATAAGAAGGGGCGCGGGACATGCCCTTTCCCGTGACCCTGCAAGGCTTGAACAGGTGGTTCGTGAGGCAAGACGACGCACTGACCTTCCGCTTACCGCAAAGATAAGGCTTGGCCGGAGACCTGACGATCCTGAAACATGTGAACTGGCGCGGCTTCTTGAAGACTGCGGCATTGACATGCTCCATGTCCACGCCAGACTTGCCTCGGAAGGCTTCAGCCGTCCACCCAGGTGGCGGGAGGTGGCCGGGATAAAGGGGGCTGTTTCAGTGCCTGTAATCGCAAACGGCGGGATACGGTCTGCTGAAGACGCGGCAAGGTGTCTTGAGGTTTCCGGGGCTGATGGCCTGATGATCGGCAGGGCGGCGGCAGAGGCCCCGTGGATATTCAGGGATATTGCCCTTGCCCTGTCAGGCGGAACGGAATCACCTTTGCCGCATCCTGACATGCCAGCGCTTTACCGCAGGTTTTTCTCCCTGCTCCAGGAGCGGTTTCCGCCTGAAAAACGTCTTGGACGGCTCAAGGAATTCACACACTACTTCAGCAGAAACTACAAGTTCGGACACCAGCTCGCATGGAAGGTGCAGGCCGCGAAAAGCATGGCAGAGGCACTGGAAAGGGCGGAGAGCTTTTTTGAGAGAAACAGACATGGGGAGTGACATGCCATACTTGCCGTAAATGGAGCAGGTCCGGCTGTGCGTGCTGTTTGGTGGCAGAAACAGCCGTATGGGCGGCCTGTAATGTTTTCGTAAGTTCACGGCGGTTCTCAGGATGCCCTGTTGTTGTCTATGGCCTCGGAATGTTTCTGGAATCCTGCGTCAAGCATGAAGGCAGGCCGGTTTGCGTCTCCCTTCCGGTTGTGATAATCTGGCTGAATGTCTTCCCTGATTTTACAACGTCACTGGATGTGTGATGCCAGGATTATGAAGCGTGCCGGAGTCCTGGCGTCTGAAGCCTCAATACCGCCCAGCATAGCCGCCTTTCTCCTCAGGCGCGGTGTAGAGACCGTGCCTGAAGTCGATATGCATTTCAACGCTTCCCTGGCCATGCTTGAAGACCCTTTTTCCATGTCAGACATGGAAAAGGCTGTTGACAGGCTTGTGAAGGCTGTGTCAGGGCGTGAACGAATCGGCATATTCGGAGACTATGACGCTGACGGCGTTACCGCGTCGGCCCTCCTGTATCTTTTTTTCAGGGAGTGCGGCCTTGACGTCAGGGTTTACATTCCCCATCGTGAAAAGGAAGGATACGGGCTTAACAGGCAGGGCATTGATTTTCTGAAAAGCGAGGGCTGCACCCTTCTTGTTACTGTTGATTCAGGCATTACCGCCGTCCATGAGGTGGAATACGCTGTGGAACAGGGCATGGACGTCATCGTTACTGACCACCATGAGGTCGTTGGCCGGTTGCCAGGTGCCCTTGCGGTTATAAATCCTGAAAAACCGGAATGTTCCTTCCCCTTCAAGAGCCTTGCCGGGGTAGGGGTTGCCTTCTATCTTGCCTGGGCCCTTAGAAACAGGCTGCACCGTCTCGGACACTGGAAGGGCGGGCAGGCTGTAAACCTCAAATCATATCTTGATCTGGTGGCAATCGGAACCATGGCTGACATAGTTCCTGTTACAGGCATAAACAGGGTCTTTGTCAGGACAGGTCTTGAGGTTGTGAACAGTGGGGGCCGTCCCGGCATCGCGGCGTTGAAGGACGCGGCAGGCGTGGAGGGCAGTGTTACAACCAGGGAGGTGGCCTTCAGGCTCGCTCCCCTGGTGAACGCCGCCGGACGCATGGAACACGCCATGTCGGCCTTCAAGCTTCTTGTGGCGGATGGTATGGAGAGGGCAAGGAGCCTTGCGGGATATCTCAGGTCATTGAACGAGATGCGTCAGAAGGTCCAGACCGCGATACACAAGGAGGCGTCCGCAATGGTTGACGGCATGGGTGATCTTCCTGCGTATATACTGTATCACGAGGGGTGGAGCAGGGGGGTTGTGGGCATATCCGCGTCAAAGCTGTCTGACAGGTTGAACCGGCCTGTGATCCTCATGGCCCTGGACGGGGATGAACTTTGCGGTTCCGGACGCTGCCCTGACGGCTATAACCTTGTGCGTCTGCTGGAAGGGTGCGGCAGATATCTCAAAAGGTTCGGCGGTCACGCCGGAGCTGCCGGACTTGCCCTGAAACTTGAAGATTTTGAGGCATTCAGGCAGGCCTTTTTCGGGGAATGCACAGGGAAAAACGCTTCAGGCCCTGGTGAACCTTCCCTTGCCATAGATGCTGAGGTCTCCCTTAACGAGATATCTGACCCCGGATATATAGAGTTCCTTGAGCGTCTCGCGCCCTTTGGCCCCGGATATGAGGCCCCCCTGTTTTCAATGAGGGAGTTTTCCCTTCTTTCCTCTTCGGTTGTGGGCAATAATCACCTGAAACTCCGTGTTGCCGACGCCTCTCATAAAGGGAACGGTTCACGTGCCTTTGATGTCATGGGTTGGAATCAGGGCAACCGCATAGAGCTTCCATGGAGAAAGTGCGAGCTGGCCCTTGAACCAAGCGTGAACGTCTGGAACGGTAACAGGCGGATACAGTTTATCCTGCGTGATGTCAGAAAACGGAGCTGATGCGTCTCAAGAAACTTTCCATTTCAGGCTTCAAATCTTTCCCCAGGCGCACTGTTATCAGGTTTGTGCCAGGGGTAAGCGCCATTGTCGGGCCGAATGGCTGCGGCAAATCCAACATAGCTGACGCCATCAGGTGGGTCCTTGGCGAACAGAGTCCGGGCCGGATCAGGGCAAGGCACATGGATGATCTGATTTACAGGGGGAGCGATGGCAGACAGGCCCCCTTTGCGGAAGTTGCGCTGCTCATGGAGAACAACGCGGGCATGGCTCCGCCCGAGCTTGCGGAGCTCCCTGAAATCGAGGTTAAACGCATACTCTACCGTTCAGGCGACACCCGTTATCTTCTCAATGGAAAAAACTGCCGTCTCAAGGATATCCACTACCTTTTTATGGATACCGGCGCCGGAACAAGGGCCTATTCCATTATAGACCAGGGACAGATAGGCAGGTATGTGGAGATGGGGGGCGATGAACGCAGGCGCATGGTGGAGGAGGCGGCCGGGGTGTCCAGGTTCAAGGCCAGAAGGCGGGACGCCCTGCGTCGCATGCGCCGGGCGGAAGAGAATCTGTCGCGTCTTGATGACCTTGTGGCCGAACTTGAAAAGCGAAAAAGGGGGCTTGCGAGACAGGCTGCCGTGGCAAAGCGGTTCAGGGAGTTGCGGGAGCGGAGGGAACGGGTTGAGACTACCCTGTTCAGAATGAGGTGGGAGAGGTGTGTTGAGGGGCTTGCCGTGCTGCATGAGAAACGCAGGGATGTGTCAACGGGCCTTGTCTCCCTTAACGCATCACGCGCTGCTGTGGAGATGCGGCTTGAGGAGGCCGTCCTGGACGAGGCCGAGGCCGCTGAGGCTGTGCGCAAGGGGACGCGTTTGCTGGAAGAGGCTGGAAAAAGGCTTGACTGTTTTCAGCATGAGTATGAACAGCAGGTCAGGAAAAAGATATCCGCGGAGACCCGCATTGAGGAGTTCAGAAAGAGGGGGCTGGAGAGCGAGAGGAGGATGGCAGAGGCTGAGCAGCGTGTGGAGGAGGTCAGGAGGGAGCTTGAGTCTGAAGAGGAGAGGTACGCAGGGATAGCGGAAAGGCTTTCCAGGGCAACAGGTGAAGTTGACAGGTGCGGCGGGATTGTAAAAGGGCTCAGAAAAGAGGTTGAGGAGGCCAGGGGCAGGTTGCTTGACGCGGCGGCCCGCCTTGCTGCCCTTGGGAGTGAGAAAAGGAATGCTGAAGCCGGGCTGGAACGGCTTGAGACCAGGCTCGCAAGGGGAAAGGGGGAGTTGGAACGGCTGGTTCAGCGTCTGTCAGACCTTGAAAAGGAACAGGGGGAACTGGAGAAAAGGAGGGGCGTTCTTGAAGGGGAAACAGGGCGTTTGGCCAGGGAGGAACAGGAGCTTTCTGAAGGGCTGGACAGGGCGGGCAGGAAACTTGAGGCAGTGGAAAGGGAGGCAAGGGAGGTCAGTGCCGGGAAATTCAGGGTGTCAGACAGGCTTGCGGCCATCAGGGAGGCGGAAAAAAAGAGGCTCCGGGTGCCTGAGGCGGTCAGGAAGATTCTTCTGGACAGTGACGGGGTATGCGGTCTGCTTTCTGACTTTGTTGAGGTTGAGCCTGGTTCTGAACAGGCTGTGGAAGCCCTTCTGGGAGATTTTCTTCATGCTGTTGTCGTGCCTGGTGATGCGGGAGTCAGGGAGTTGTCAGGCAGGCATGGGGGGCGGGGAATCGCCCTTGTTCCCTCTGAATGCGGGGAGTTTTGCGGCAGGAGGGACGGAGATGACAACTCTTCCCTGCCATGTTCTGTTTTTGTGGATTTGCCTGTTGAGGGCATGGGGAGAGAGGGGGGCGGCTGCATACGGGTCTCCAGGGCGCTTGCAGGGGTTTGCAGGGCGTTTTTGGAGGATGCCGCCATGGGCAGGGACATGAAATCCGCCTCTCTTATGCTCAGGGAGCGCGGGGATGCGGGGCTCCGCCGGGTGGCCACGGAACAGGGCGATCTTTTTATGTCATGGGGAGGGGTTATCCTTGGTGGTGGCATGAAGGAGGAGAGCGGTCTTGCGGTTAAAAATCTGATAAGGAGGCTTGAGCGGGAACTCCGGGATTCTGAGGCAGCGGAAAGGGAGCTTTCTGCTGAACGTGAGAGCGTCAGCCGGGAATGCCGCAGCCTTGGACGGGAGCTTGAGGCCTTGTTGCCCAGGAAGAAAAAGGCTGAAGGGGAATACGAGGCTGCTGTCAGGCGTATTGCCGGACTCAGGCCGGAAATAGAGGGCGTCTTGTCAAGAAAGAGTGTCATTGAGTATGAGCTTGAAGACGCTGAAAGGGAGATCAGGGTACTGGAGGAGAAGCTGGAGGCCGCTGTTTCAGCCCTGAAGGCTGCCGGACAGGAGGAAAAAGACGCTGGAGATGAGTTGGCTGAAAAACAGGGCGTTTTGAAAAGGCATGAAAAACGTCTTGGGGCAGGACGAGGCAGGCTTAACAGCCTTAGGACAGAGGCCGCTGTCTGCAAAAACAGGATTCAGGAGCGAAAAAGGGAGATTGGACGCCTTGAAGATGATATAAGGCGCCTTGAAAAGGAGATTGTGTCCCGTGAAAGCATGGAACAGAAGCTTGCAGGGGAGCTTGAAAGGGCCGTGTCAGAGGTATGCCTGGCTGAAACAGAGGTAAAACTCCGGAAGGAGGCTGTGAAGGCAGCCTCGGACATTGTGCGGCAAAGGAAAAGGGCCGCTGAACGGGCTGCTGAAAGGGTTGAATCTCAACGTGCGGCCCTGGATGGACTCGCCTCAACCATACGTATGGAAGAGAAAAAACTGCATGGTCTTGATCTCGAGATATCCGGCCTTGATAGTGACGCATCCTTTCTGGAACAGGCCCTGTTTGAAAAATACAGAAAGGATATCCGTATGGTGGAGCCTTGCGCGGATGAGATGGATAAGCCCGGAATGGAAATGCTTGAGAAGGAGGTGGCTGCCCTCTCGGCATCCATTGAAAGGACAGGTCCTGTCAACCTCGCTGCCGGGGAGGAGTTTGAGGAGATCTCTGAACGCCTTGTCTTTCTTGGGGAGCAGAAGGCAGACCTGCTTGCGTCCATTGCCGACCTTAAAGAGGCGGTTGACCGTCTTGCCAGACAGTGCGGCAGCCGTTTTTCCAGGGCCATGCAGGAGATAAACCACAGCCTTGAGCGTGTATTCCCCCTGCTTTTTGAAGGGGGAAGTGCAGCGCTGGCTCTGGAAAAACCGGTGAAGGCGGCCTCGGAAACAGACCGGGATTCTGAAGGCCAGGCGTCTGACATGGAGCCAGGCGTTGATTTCCTTGTCAGGCTGCCAGGCAAGAAGATACGGCATCTGAACCTTCTCTCCGGGGGAGAAAAGACCATGGCGTCCATTGCCCTGATATTCGCGCTCTACTTTATCAAACCCTGTCCCTTCTGCATCCTTGACGAGGTGGACGCCCCACTGGATGAGGCGAATACCCTGCGTTTCAACAGGCTTCTTGGCGAAGTGGCGGCCATCTCCCAGGTTATATTGATTACCCATAACCAGGTTGTCATGGAGATGGCTGAAACCCTTTATGGCGTGACAATGGAAAGGAAGGGCGTGTCAAAACTGGTTTCAATCAATCTTGATCGGGCAAAGGGGGCTGCCTGAGCCTGCCCGGGGTGAACCGGTGATGCGGCGTCTGTTCCACGCACCTCTTTTCTGGCTTGTCCTGCCCTTTGCCGCAGGTATCATCCTGTGTGAACGGTTTGTCATATCAAATGGTTGTCCGATGCCGTCTGCGGACATCTTCTTTCTGTTGCTGTTTTTGCCTTTTGCCGGATTTTTGTGCCTCTTCTTCCTGACCCGCAGGGCCGGAGCAGACAGACGGCATGGTTTGAGGTTTTCTCTCCTTTTTGTGATGGCAATGCTTACCCTTTTTGCGGCGGGATTTTGTCACTGCCTTGTCCACGAACAGGAGTTCAGGCAGGTGTCAGACAGGCTTTCCGAACTTGTTGACGCCAGGTCATCGTCTGTGGTGACCATGGCCGTGACAGGCGCTCCTGTAAAAACCGAAGCCGGCGCGGGATTCATGGTTGAGCTCATCTCCATTGAGTATCCAGGCTATTCCAGGCCTGTGTCAGGCAGGGTGGCTATGAGCGTAAGGGGCGGTGACGCGGACCTTTTCACGCCTGGCGACCTTCTGAGGGCAAGGGTCTTTTTCCGGCCTGTCTCCAATTTCAACACGCCTGGAACCTTTGATTATGTGAACTGGTGGAAACTCAGGGGGGTGGCAGCGCGTGGTTATGTCAGAAATCCCCTGGAGATAGTCAGGACAGGAGAGGCGGGCGGAGACCTGTCCTGCAGGGCGGGCATCCTTGTGGAACGGCTCAGGCAGAAGATTATGCAGGCTGTTGAACGGGCCATAAAGGATAGTGACACAGGCGCTGTTGCCCTGGCCCTTCTTGTTGGTGAAAAGGGCAGGATCGACAGCCGTATTCGTGACGCCTTTTCCGCGTCGGGTCTGGGGCATCTCCTTGCTGTCTCAGGCATTCATATGGCAATGGCGGCTTTTGCTGCCGGCTTCCTGGCGCGTCTTTTTTTCTTTTGCCTTGCGCCCCTTTCTCTGCGGCTGCCTGTGAGGCGGACAGTCGTTGCCGCAGGTGCGTTGTCAGCGGTCTGTTACGCGGCCCTGGCGGGATTTTCACCCTCGGCTACAAGGGCAATGATAATGATAGTGGCCTTTGCCCTTGCGTGGATCGCTGCCCTGCCCATGGTTCACCTCAACACCCTTTCCCTTGCCGCGTGGATATTGCTGCTCCTTAATCCCTTTTATCTCTTTGACATATCTTTCCGTTTCTCATTCACAGTGGTCTTTTTCCTTGTGGCCGCTTCAGAAATTGTCACACATCCAGCCAGAATCTTTCCTGATGGTCCGTTTTTGAAAATCCTTGAGAAGGCGGCGGGAGTTATTGTGGTAACCCTGGTGGCGTCCCTCGCGGCATGGCCTATTTCCGCCTGGTATTTCAATCATGTTTCCATGATATCCCTGTTGAGCAACCTGGTGGCAGTGCCTTTGACCGGAACCCTTGTCCTGCCCCTGCTGCTTTCAGGCGGGCTGCTTTCCCTGATATGCCCTGCAGCCGGTTACCCACTGCTTTCCGCTGCGGGCGGCATGATCTCATTGCTGACAAGGACAGCCTTGTTCTCAGCCGGTCTGCCCCTTGCCCACAGGTGGGTAATACCGCCTGCCCTGCCTTCCCTGCTGTTCTATTACGCGGGTCTTTTCATCTTTTTGTGGCTTGCGGGCAGGCGCTGGGTGATTCTTGCGGTTTTTTTGCTTGTATCTTCTGTCGCCCTGCTTTTTTTTCATCCCTTCAGACAACCCGGCAGGGATGGGACACTTGCGGTGCATTTCCCTGATGTGGGACAGGGAACCTGTCAGGTGGTGGTTTTCCCTGACGGGGCGGTTATGGTCATGGACAGCGGGGGATTCAGAAACAGGAGGTTTGACACAGGCAAAAGAATTGTCGCCCCCTTTTTGAGGCGCCAGGGGATTGAACAGATAGATCTCATGGTGGTTTCTCATCCGGAGATAGATCATTTTGGAGGCTTTGAAGGTCTGCTTGAGACCTTCAGTACAGGGGAGATATGGCATAATGTTGCTGAAGGACAGGCAGGAGGCGGGTTCAGGTGGAGGATGTTTCTGAAGACAGCGGAAGGAAAGGGGGTTGCCATACGGCTCTGGCAGGATGATGCGGAGTTTGTCATGCACGGCGCAACCTTCAGGTTGTTTACTGGGAACGGATGTGAAAAATTGTCTTCTTCAAACGACCGTTCGCTGGTTCTGGCCCTTTCATGGCATGGGAATAATATTCTTTTTACAGGCGATATAGGCAGGAGGCGCGAGGCCTGTTTTGTTGAAAAATGGAAGGCACGCGCAAGATATCCTGGCAGGGTGGATATACTTGCAGTGCCACATCATGGCAGCAATACATCTTCAGGCAGGCTGTTTCTGGATGCGCTGAATCCTGTATATGCGGTCATTCCGGTTGGGGGCGGAAACCACCTCGGCCTTCCGGACCATGATGTGGTTGAAAGGCTCAGGATGCAGGGCGCTCAGGTCCTTCGCACTGATCACAATGGTACCATATCATTCTACATTTCAGAAAAGGGGATTGATGATGTAAGTTTTTTCCGCTTCTGAGCCGGTGTTGCCATTTATACATCGCACTGGTAAAAGTGGTCTTTTTTACATCCTTGAATGTGAGAAAGATAACCGGATGCTTTGCGAAATGCTGTTCAAACTCCTCTGTCTCCCTTATGGCAAGGCCGTCAAAGAGCCGTCTGTGCCGCGCAGTCTCTTCTTCTGTATCGTGCCTCTCGAAAAAATAGCGGAGCATGGAGAGGTTCAGGGTCTTGCCGAAACGGCGGGGACGGGGGATGAGGAGTATCTTGGCACCTGCGTTGATTGTCTCCTGAACAAGAAGACTTTTGTCAATAAAGAGAAAATCTCCTTCTATCAACTCCCTGAAATCGCTTATGCCTATGCCGATTCGCTTTTTTTGCATCTTGCCACACTCCTTATTTCATTTATCTCATTGAGGATGCCCGATATACGGCATAAAACAAAATTGAAGGAGAAACACACCAACCACCCTTAACCCTGC
>CAYXYO010000069.1:0-10685 GCA_964469365.1 uncultured Desulfobacterales bacterium
CGGCAGTATAGTCCAGGACATCATCCACAAGCTGAAATGCCTGCCCGATGTTCATGCCGTACATGGTAATGGCCTCGGTCTGTTCATGGGACGCATGGGCCCAGAGAGCGCCTATCCGGCAGGATGTGGAGATGAGTGCCGCGGTTTTTCTGTACACAACGTCAAAATATGTCTTTTCATCAAAACTCGGCACCTTCGCGTGGAGAAGCTGGATAATTTCGCCTTCCGCCATAAGGGCAACGGTTTTTGCAATGGCCCTGGCAATCCTTACATCTCCGAACCGGCTCGCGAGTTCTATGGCCCTGGCATACATGAAGTCTCCCACAAGGACAGCGGCGCTGTTGCCCCACACCTTGTAGGCTGGCGTTTTCCCCCTTCTCATCTCTCCGGTGTCCACAACATCGTCATGCAGCAGACTTGCTGCATGCAGATATTCAGGCACTGCTGACAGTTCATAAAGGCTCTCTTCCTGTCGACCGCACAGTTTGGCCGCGCATACGGTAAGAAGGGGACGCAGCCTCTTGCCACCGGCAAAAAGTATGTGCCCGCTCACCTCATTTATAAAGGCTATGTGCGAAGAAAACTGTTCTTTCAGAGCTTCTTCAATCTTGACAAAATCAGGACGGAAGCCTTCCATAAGCTCGGAAAGCCTTTCCCTGTAAACGCTGCTTTCGCCGCTGTTCACGATATGTTTAACCTCTCCCTTGTAATATATCCCGTGGCAACAAATATGTTTCGTTCCTGTTGCCACAGCGCTGTTTAATATGAAACACTATTCATATTTCATAATGAACAAATATGCAATTCAAAAGAGAAGGAAAAAAAGGATTTGTATAATTTGGATCTTCGAAAAAAATACATGATTGGTATTATCACATATGACGATTGCCGGCGTTATTATCTTTGTTAAAATTTAGGAAGTTGCAACTTCTCTTCTCATGCTTCTTGACTTTTCAGGCAAGTGTAATTAAAGAATACGTTTTGCACTATCTGTTAGGAACTTAACTGAATAAATATTTTAAGAATGTCAGCTTTAATATTACCGAACTGTTGACCGGCAAGGCTGACCGGTAAGATAAACATGTTTTAAATAAGGAGCTTAGCTTGAGATGAAACAGACTTTTCAACCCAGCAATATCAAGAGAAAACGTACCCACGGGTTTCGCAAAAGGATGAGCACAAAGGCCGGAAGGGCCGTGATTAACAGGCGCAGGGCAAAGGGACGGAAACGCCTGAGCGCATAAATATCAGTTGTATTGATGGATAAGAGGTGAATGTGGCCACCGGACCCTGTTCTTTCAACAGCCGGGAACGCATCAGGAAGAGTAGCGAGTTCGCGCAAGTGTTCAAAAAAGGCAGACGGCTGAAATTCGCGGGGTTCAGGGTGTGCGCCATGAAAAACAACCTGGATTACAGCCGGATAGGGCTCAGCGCAGGAAAAAGGCTTGGAGGTGCGGTCAGGCGTAACAGGATTAAAAGGCGGATACGTGAGCTGTTCAGGCAGAACAAGGGCAAATTCTCAACAGGTTTTGACATGGTTTTCATGCCTGATTCCAAATGTGCCTCAATGGACTGGGAAGAGTTGCGGAAGGGGTTCGAGCAGCTTGTCAGGCGTTTGGCTTAAGGTTATGTCATGGCTGAACAGACACTGCCGCCGGGCGGCGCGCATATTCAGCGTTTACGCCTGCCTGCCTGTAATTTACTTCATAAAAGGTTACCGTTTTTTTATAGCTCCGCTGCTTCCTGGACAATGCAGATTTTATCCTACCTGTTCAGGATACGCCATTGAGGCCATTGAAAAATATGGTCTGGCAAAGGGTGTGTGCCTTGCGGCCAGGCGGATCGCAAGATGTCATCCCTGGCATCCAGGCGGTTATGATCCCGTACCATGATTTTGCAAAGACCGACTGGTGACGCACCTGGGTGTGTCGTCAGGCAGACCATGTTTAAAGAATAGCCCTTAATCCCTTGTGGCAACTCCATCTGCGACATCCACAATCACTTTGCAGGACGTGACATGCAAATATAACAACCTGGATGAACCTGTAAATGGAGAGTCTTTTTCCTTCAGAAACAGCCCACTTTCCGGTTCACGTCTCTTATCAGTTCAAAACCTGAAATAATACTTTGGTACAGGAAACATTTATGGAAACAAGAGCCATTACAGCCATTGCCCTCTCCATGCTTGTGTTGTTCGGTTTTCAATATTTTTTTGTTGAAACTCAACCGGTCGATACAGGCAACGCAACAAACACGACCATCGCAAGCGAGGCTGAGTCAGTGCCCGGGTCAAAAAACGAAGCAGGTTCAGACAGTCTCTCATTACCTGCCGCCACAAACACCCTGCCGGCTACCATCGCGGTTTCGGACATTGTCAGGGCAGACGGGAACGCACGGGATATTGTTATCGAGACAGACCTTTATCATGCAGTTATCTCTGAACATGGCGGCGCTTTCAAGACCTTCAAACTGAAAAAATACAGGGACTCACTAAAAAAAGACGCCGAATATGTTGACCTTGTAAAGGTTACGCCGCCGGCCCTGCCAGGGGTGATGGCCATAACGGGACAAAACGGAATGATAGATCTGTCAGGCGCCCTGTTCAAGGCTGACCGGGAAGGAGTGAACCTGCAGGATAAAGGCCCTGACGGCAGAGAAACCCTGCATCTTACCGCATCGTTAAATTCAGGCGGCAGCATCACCAAAACCCTGGTTATTAAAAACGGTACATACTGGATGGATTTTTCAGTGCAGGCCCATGGTTTTCTGCCTTCAAATGCCAGTTTTATCCTGTATGACAAGCCTTTTAATGATGTAAGCCGATACATATTTTCAGGTCCTTCATACATGTCAAACGGCAACCTCGAAGAGGTGACCCTGAAAGAACCGGGAGAAAGCAGCAGTTTTACCGGCCCTGTTGACTGGATGAGTTATGGCGACAATTACTTCATGAACGCCGTTATTCCGCTGGAATCCAGGGATGCATGGCAGCTTGATTTCAGGCAACTCGACACATCAGGCCTGGTGGAAAGCAGGCTTACCACATTCAAGCCCGTAACCGGAAAAAATATAATGGATGCCGGTTTATACTTTGGACCCAAGGAGATTGACAGGCTGAACGGTCTTGGACATAATCTGGCCGGAGTAATAAATTTCGGCTGGTTTGACATTATCGCAAAGCCTGTACTCTATCTCCTTAAATTCATTTATAAATATATTGGCAACTACGGCATAGCCATAATACTTGTGACTGTATCTATCAAGCTGCTTTTCTGGCCGCTTGCCCAGAAGAGCGCGAGATCAATGAAAATAATGCAGAAGCTGCAACCCAAAATGAAAAAGCTGAAGGACAAGTATGGCGATGACAAGGAAAAACTGAACAAGGAGATGATGCAGCTTTACAGGACATACAATGTTAATCCAATGAGTGGCTGCATGCCCATGCTGATACAGATACCTGTCTTTTTCGCCCTTTACAAGGTACTTCTCCAGTCCATTGAGCTGAGGCACGCACCATTCATGCTGTGGATAAATGACCTTTCAGCCCCGGACAGGCTTATGATACCAGGAGTTGACATCCCATATCTTGACGGCATTCCGGTGCTGACACTCCTGATGGGTGTATCCATGTATCTTCAGCAGAAGCTGAGTCCTTCCAGCCTCGATCCGGCCCAGGCAAAGATGATGCAGTTTCTCCCGATAATTTTCACATTCATGTTCCTCAGTTTTCCATCAGGGCTTGTGCTTTACTGGTTTGTAAACAATATCCTGTCAATAGCCCAACAGTATTATGTAAACAAATATACTGACTGATGAGACATTATTAACCCACAGGAAACATAGAGAAATTTTATGAGCGACAGAAAAAACAGAATGGAATTTTCAGAAAAGACAGTGGACAGGGCTATTGAAGCGGCATGCAAACATTTCAACGCCGACAGGGATGACCTTGAAATAGAAATAATTACAAAGGGTTCCACCGGCCTTTTCGGTATTGGTGGAAGACCCGCCAAGATATCAGCCCTTCTCAGGGAACAGCCTGAAAAATCTCCTGTAATGGATGAAGCCGATGCCAACTCTGTTCAGGATAAACAAAAGCCGGATGCCCCTGAACCTGAGACATCTGCTGAACGCGAACCTGAAGTGGAGATGGATGACAGCCATGATAAAAAAGCTGAAGACAGGGATGAGACCGCCACGGAAGAAGCCCTGTCACCAAAAGAAAACAGGCGACCGAAGGCTGATCCTGAAGAGATAGCCGCCTTTTGCGAAAAGGCCAGACACGTGGCCTCGGAAATCCTCAGCCTGACCGGCCTTGAGGGCAACGTGGAGGTGAAGGAAGGTGACAAGGGGCTTTTTCTTGATATTTCAGGCGAGGACCTCTCCATTATTATCGGGAAAGAGGGCAACACCCTCAATGCCCTTGAATTCCTTGTGAATCTTGTTGTTAAACGTGAAGACAAGACCCTTTACCGCGTCGTGATAGAGGCACAGGGATACAGGGAAAAGAAAGAGCAGGGACTCAGGATTCTCGCGGAAAAAACCGCTGAAAAAGTGCAGAAGAGCGGCAAATCCATTTCCATGCAACCCATGTCTTCCAGGGAACGGCGGGTTGTACACATGGCTCTCAAGGGCAAGAAAGGGATAAAAACCCACAGTTCTGGCGAAGGACGTTTCAGAAAGGTGATAATTGTGCCATTGCGCCGCCGTGGAGGTAAACATGGCGGTCGTCAAAGGTCGCGGAAAAGGTAAACGTGCATTCCGTGACGATTCATGCTGCAATATCCTGACATTGATCCCGTAATAATCCAACTTGGCCCCCTTGCCATACGGTGGTATGGGGTCATGTATCTCATCGGTTTCTTGTCCAGTTATTTTCTTGTCAGAAGACAGGTGAGGGAGCTTCATGCCAATGCTGCCGACAATTCAAAAGGGACCATTGAAGAGGATTACAAACAGGTTGAAGGCATGTTTTTCTTCCTTGTTATGGGAGTGGTACTTGGGGGACGTCTGGGATATGTAATCTTTTACAATCTTTCCTGGTATCTCCAGCATCCGACCGATATTATTGCCACCTGGCATGGTGGAATGTCCTTTCATGGAGGCGCGGCAGGGGCTATAATCGCAGGCTGGTTATATTGCCGCAAAAACGGGCTTGATTTCCTGTTCTGGGCCGACCGGTTTGTTATCACAGCCCCTGTGGGACTTGGATTTGGCAGACTGGGCAACTTTATAAACGGAGAGCTCTACGGCAGGCCCACTGACGTGCCATGGGGAATGGTTTTTCCAGATGGCGGTTTTATACCAAGGCATCCGTCACAACTTTACGAGGCCATGCTTGAAGGTGTGCTGCTCTTTGTCATTTTATGGCCATTGCGTCAAAGGGAAACGGCTCCAGGCACCCTTACAGGTATATTTTTCATGCTTTATGCCATGTGTCGCATAACAGTGGAATTTTTCAGAGAGCCAGACAGGCAGCTTGGCTTTATCCTGGCAGGCTGGCTCACCATGGGACAGCTTCTGAGTCTCGGTTTTTTCATCGGAGGAGCCGGCGTTCTGCTTTATGCCTTGAAAAAAAAGAAAAAAACATCTATCCGACACGCATAACAAAAGCAATGTCCTGCTAACGCCCAGCCAGACCTTTTTCTGCCGTGCCGTTTGCCGTATCCGGCAGGTCTCTGTCCAGCTTTACGGTTACATGTTCCGGATAGCTCTGTATAAGTTTAAGACCAAAGGGAAGTATTATTTCAGGCTTGAGCCTGTGCTTTCCTTTTCCAAGTCCTGCTATATGCGCCACCGCCTTTATTTCACCGGTATGTATATGATGCAGACGCGGCTTTTCTCCGGCAGCGGTAATGCTTATCTTTCCGGGGCTTATATCCACGCCTGATACCGCCGGTTCAGCGACAACCCTTATGCCATCAAACTTCTCCATTCCCCTGGCCGGAGTAATATTGACTGTTACCTTCACCTGTTCAGTCTCAGCAGAACGTATATAGTCATAGGGAATATCAACTTTCACCTGCCGCATGAAGGTTGCCATGGCATTGCTGATATCCACCGGTCTTGTTTCAAGCTCCTTGAGTCCGGCGAGTTTGCTCTTTGGACCGGACACGGATATGCTGGAAGGTGAGACAGACACGTTATCCAGTATGTAATCGCTGTTGACTTCTCCATAAAGCCTGGGCACAATGGCAACTTGACGGGAGACCAGCGGTTCAAGAACAAGCTCTATGTCCGACGGCTTTATCCGGCTGATTGACACACCGCCGGGCAGGGCAAAGTCATCTGCCGTAATCTCCACCTTTATTGCTCCGGCTTCCGCGTCCCTGAGGTCTATTACCTTTGTGGGCGTGGAAGTGGAAAGACGGGCAAGCAGCGTCTTCGGGCCTGACACCCTTACGTTCACATTTGCCGGAAAATCATTCGCAACAACCATGTCGTCAGGGATATTAACCAGGGTTACAGGCACTGAAAGATTTATTTCCGCCTTTTCCTGGCCAACCACAAAGGACCACAGGAGTACGGCCAGGGCCAGTGATATGAGTTTTGTGAAAAAGTTCTTGAAAAAAAGGTCCTTCAGGAACATCAGAATATCCTTTTCTGCCACCAGTGGGCAGCTTCGGGCTCGTGCGCAATGGCATTGTGAAGTATGCGTCTGAGGGTAGCCGGGTCCACTCCCCTTGTAATACGACCTCCTATTGCCACTGATATGCTGCCAGTCTCCTCGGAAACCACTACGGCAACAGCATCTGTATTTTCACTTATGCCAATTGCCGCGCGATGCCTTGTGCCGAAACGCCTGCTGAGGTTTTCATCCCTGTTAAGGGGCAACACACACCCTGCCGCCGCGATACGGTCCTTTTGTATTATCACGGCCCCGTCATGGAGCGGACTGTTCTTGAAAAAAATATTCTGAAGGAGCGGGGAAGAGACAATGGCATTAAGCTCAATGCCTGTACCCATGTAATCTCCAAGTCCCACATCCTTTTCAATCACCATCAGGGCGCCGGTCCTGCTCTCTGACATTGTGGCAGCGGCCCTTGATATCTCTTCAAGTATCCTGAAAGTCCTGATGCGATTCTTGAGAAAGGGTGATTGTCCCATCCTTGTAAGCACCCTTCTGATATCATCCTGAAAAACAATGATGACAAGCATGAAGAGGGAACTGAGAAGGGTCCCCAGAAGCCAGTGCAGGGTGAAAAGCTCAAGCTGCTGCGCCACGAAATAGAGGAGTATCAACAGGGCAAGCCCCACGGCCATCTGAACGGCCCTTGTACCCCTTACCAGCATGATGATCCAGTAAAAGATAAAGGATACCGCAAGGATATCCACCACATCCTGCCATCGGACTATTGCCAGATATTGTCTGAAAAATTCTTCTGTCATAAATTGTCAACAGGCATTATCAGGATTGACATGACACTTCAATCTCTCTTTTTCTAATGGCCTCAGCCACCATTACGGCATCCCGCACGGCTGCCGGATTATGCACTCTGCATATATCCGAGCCGTTAAGCACGCAGGCGGCAACGGCCCCGGCAGTGCCGACATCCCTCTTGCCAGGCTCTTCCACACCTGTCAGGCTCCCGATAAAGGCCTTCCTTGACACCCCGGTTAACAAAGGCACCCCATGCCTCTTGAACCTCTTGAGGTTGTTGATAATGTCAAGATTATCTTCAAGACGTTTTCCAAAACCTATGCCAGGGTCTATAATTATCTTTTCCCTTTCTATCCCGGCCTCCAGGCAGGCGTGTATACGTTTTTCCAGATAGGCGTCTATCTCCCTCACCACGTCTGTGTAAAAAGGGGCCTTCTGCATGTCTTCAGGAGAGCCTTTCATGTGCATCAATATTACAGGAACACCTCTCTCCCGCACAAGCGGCATCATGTCAGGGTCACCTTCAAGGGCTGTTATGTCGTTCACCATGTCAGCCCCTGCGTCCAGGGCAGCCTCTGCCACTGACGCCTTTCGGGTATCTATGGAAATGGGACAGTCTGTGAGGTTGCGTATCTCCCTTATGGCAGGCACGACCCTTTTTTTCTCTTCTTCAGCAGGCACAGGTTCTGAAAAGGGCCTTGAAGATTCTCCGCCGACATCAAGTATCTCCGCGCCGGCCTCCATGAGAGCAATGGCCTGTTTTGCCGCCGAACTTGCGGAAAGACAAAGCCCGCCGTCTGAAAAGGAGTCTGGCGTGGTATTGATTATACCCATGATGATGGTTCGGTCATACGGTTGGAACACCTTGTTGCCCACTTCGATTTTCAGTCTGGTTGTCATGCCGTTCTGTCATCGTCGGGCTGCCCCCCGGTTTTATCCCCATGACTTTCTTCACTTTCAGGAGATTCATGGTCTGAGGGCTGGGCATCTGATACGCCCGCATCTTCTGCCTCGCTTTCTTCTCTTTTATTCTCCTCTTCCATGACAAAACACGCCTTCAGTTCATCATCCTCAAGGCACCCTGTCATTATGCCGTAAATGGCCTTTTTGCTCAGTGTTTCATGCTCAAGCAGGGCCTCTGCAATGGCGTGCAGACAAGCCAGGTGTTCTTCAAGGAGTTTCCTGGTCCTGTCATAGGCCCTCTTTACAATCTTTTCCACCTCGTCATCTATCCTCATTGCGGTATTTTCACTGTACTCCTTCACATGACCGAAATCCCTGCCCAGAAAGACCTGGTCATTCTGTTTGGCAAAGGCAACTGGACCAAGTCCGTCGCTCATGCCCCACTCGCAAACCATCTTTCTCGCCATGGAAGAGACCCGCTCTATATCGTTGCCTGCCCCGGTGGTATATTCATTGAAAACCAGCTCTTCCGCCACCCTGCCTCCAAGGAGTATGACCAGATTGTTTTCAAGGTAGCTCTTTTTATATGTGTGCCGCTCATCTTCAGGGAGTTGCTGAGTGAGCCCAAGGGCCCTGCCCCTGGGGATAATGGTAACCTTGTGTATGGGATCAGCCCCTGGAATCATCAGGGCGGTAAGGGCATGACCGGCCTCGTGATAGGCGGTGAGGCGCTTTTCATCTTCTGTAAGTATGAGACTTTTGCGCTCCGCTCCCATGAGCACCTTGTCCTTGGCCTTTTCAAAGTAGGACATGGAGACCTTTTTCTTGTCTTCCCTGGCGGCGAGAAGGGCAGCCTCGTTTACCAGATTTTCAAGATCGGCCCCTGAAAATCCAGGGGTGCCCCTGGCGATTACAGCCATGTTTACATCCTTGTCAAGGGGAATGTTTTTGCTGTGCACCTTGAGGATCTCCTCCCTGCCTTTTACATCAGGGACCGGCACAACCACCTGCCTGTCAAAACGTCCGGGACGCAGCAGCGCAGGATCAAGCACATCCGGCCTGTTGGTGGCAGAGACGACAATGACCCCTTCAGACGTTTCAAAACCGTCCATCTCCACAAGGAGCTGGTTAAGTGTCTGCTCCCGCTCATCGTGTCCGCCGCCAAGACCCGCGCCACGGTGTCTTCCCACCGCGTCGATCTCGTCTATGAAGATAATGCACGGCGCGTGCTTTTTGGCCTGAACAAAGAGATCGCGCACCCTGGAAGCGCCCACGCCCACGAACATCTCCACAAAATCAGAACCGCTTATGCTGAAAAATGGAGTACCTGCCTCTCCTGCTATGGCCTTGGCAAGGAGGGTTTTTCCAGTGCCAGGAGGTCCTATGAGAAGCACTCCCTTGGGAATGCGGCCCCCAAGCTTTGTGAATTTCTGGGGATCTTTGAGAAAATCTATTATTTCACCAAGTTCTTCCTTGGCTTCCTCAACGCCAGCGACATTTTCAAATGTTATCTTTATGTTTTCGTTGTTGAGCATCCTGGCCCGGCTTCTGCCAAAGGACATGGCCCTCCCGCCGCCGGACTGCATCTGCCTCATGAAAAATATCCAGACCCCTATAAGAAGCAGCATCGGGAACCATGATATGAGCATGGTGAGATACCACGGATTGTCTTCCACCGGTTTAACATTGATAATGACCCCGTTTTTCTTGAGTTCCTTGATGAGGTCTGTATCCTGCACCGGAATGGCAGTGTGGAATTTCGCCTTGTTTATATACTGGCCGTTTATCGTATCCTGTTTCAGCTCCACCCGTTCAATCTGTCCTTCCTCAAGATAGCTGAGAAATTCACTGTATGATATCTCTGTGGAACCATCAGGCGGGGTGTTGAACATATTGAAAAGCAGAATCATAACAAGGCCGATTACAAGCCATAAACTCAGATTTTTATAAAATTCATTCAAGGATGTTGCCTCCGAAAATCAAGTTTAAATATAAGGAACAGCGCGAACAGATGGCAGGGCATACTGGGGCACTGCAAAACCCTCAGCTGAACTCCGGACCGTATGACGACACTCCGGCGGTCAGGACATTTCGCGCCGGTTCAGCTCAGGAAGTAATATATAATACATTATTTGGGATATAATGGTAAGAGGTTTACATGAAATTCTGATGAAAAACATAAAAATGTTTTATGTTTTCTCCTGGATTGGCAGAAATGCCTCATGGCCTGCCTGAAATGGAGAGAAAACCGTTGTCAAAACGGAGAAGGAACTTCCCGGGCAGATGAATTTCCCTGGAGCTTCTGTCCCGGCTCATGACAATATCATTGACAGCCCTTATCTGCGAATATGACAAACGGGCCGCTGGCACACCGCCTGCCACAAGGAATCTGAGTATAACG
>CAYXYO010000070.1:0-2958 GCA_964469365.1 uncultured Desulfobacterales bacterium
GTTTGATAGCATTTAAATTTAAAACCAAGAGAGAAATTCTACCTTAACATGACCGTTTTTCTGTCTCACCCATGGGTACCACTTCAGTTGAAATAACGAGGAACCAATCATATAACGCTGTTGATCTCCCTTGTAAGATCAAAGGGGCCTGGCAGAACAGTTCCCGCGGCATTTACAAGCTGACGCCCCCTGATTCTGACATCACCGGCGGCCATGGAACGCAGGGTCTGTACAATGAGGGGAAGCTCTCTTTTGACTCCCTCTTCACGAATCCTTGCGAAGAGTGGATAGTTTTCCCCGAATTTCTCCCTTATACCATCATAACCGTACTTTTTCACATCATTTTCAAACTGTTTCCACAGGCTGTTCCACTCCATGCCCTTTATCTCAAAGGAACAGAATGTCACTGGAGGCCCCTTGTCAAGCTCCGGGGTCACAAGGTGCATCATCACCCCGGTCTCGTCAGCGTCATTTTCAAGAAGTGTCCAGATAACCTCCTGCCAGGTCCCTGCAGGGCCTGACGGCGCTGCCGGATGAAGGTTGATGACATTGAGCTTTTCGCATACCTCCGGACTGACAACCCACATATATCCGGCAAGCACAACTATATCTGTTTCCATGCCACGCAGCAAACCAAGGACCTTGTGATGATATTCGTTACGCCACTTCCCGCGGTCTTTATTTCGCAGTTCAGGCCTGAAACCCTTTGCAGACAGGGAAAAGACCTGAACTCCGGAAGCCTCGCAACAGTCAGCAAGCTCATCGCTGGTTTTGCTCTCTCCCTTTTCACGTGACAAAAAACAGTATGCGATTTTCCCCGGAACAGTGCCACGCTCCACAGCGTCCCTTACTGTTTCAAACAGGTTTATTGCATCCCTGTCCCTGCCTGTACTCCACCATCCAAATGAAAACATCTGCCATTCACCTCTGTTCTCGTTACATTTCAATCTGTTGCAGGTCATTAATCCAGTGCCTGCCATAACCTGAAAGTGAAAGAGCCGCTATCCTGACCCCCTGTTCAAGACACTGGGCCAGGGGTCTGTCATCCAGAAAGGCGTCCATGAAACCGGCGTTAAAGGCATCCCCCGCACCTGTGTTATCCACAATATCCTTAACATCCATGGCGGGCTGCATCAAAACCCTGCCGTCTTTCACACAGCTTGCCCCCCTGGCCCCCATCTTTTTCACAAGCAGGGCATCTGAAAAAAAATCCGGATGCGTGGCGTCAGGCCGGACGGCAAGCATATCAAGTTCCTCTTCAGTTATAAACAGTATATCCGCGCGGTCAAGGAGAAAACCGAGCCTCTCCCTTCCCATGGAAGCATATATCTCGCCAGGGTCAAATGAGAGAATCGTATCCATTGCAAGCTGCTCAACAAGATTTTTGTGGAGCATGGGGCCGTTTTCCACGGCAAGGGACGATATATGAAGGCACCTGTGCTCTTCAGGAATCAAGCGTATCTCACTGAAATCCCCCTGACATGAACCTGACGCCACGAACATTGCCCTGTCCCTGCCCTTCTCTTCCGTTACAACAACACAGACAGAACTTGTCCCTTGCCGTATCACCATGTCTAACCCGACATCCGGCATTGATTCCATAATACGCTCACCATACTCATCATCACCCACATACCCCGCAAAGGCGGTTTTCCTTCCCAGGGCGGCAAGGACGCACACTGTATTGGCAGCGGAACCTCCGCCGCTGACTGACACTTGCCTGCCGCATGAAGCAAGAGATTTTTCCAGTCTGGCAAGGTCGTCAGGGGTGCCTGAAATCTCCCGGCCGGGCGCGAGGTTAAATCCTTCGCATCTCAGGCATTCAAGCGACTCCACTTCATATATCAGGTCAAGATTCAGGGCGCCTGAACCCGTTACATCGTAAACCATATCATATCCATTTTCTATTCAGATGAATTAAGAAAAAGCGGCGGGAGCAGGGTCATGCCCTCCTTGCCGCACCGTCGTCCCTCAAGAAGAAAAAGCCTGGCATTCCTCTTGCCGTCAGGGTGAACAAACCGTGCTTTTTTGGGTTCAATATCCCTTTTTTTCATTGCCCATACAAGCATTGCAAAACGCTCGGCAGGATAGACCATTGCTATCCTGCCTCCTGTCCTTAGAAGAAAGGCAGCAGCGTCCAGGAGATCGTCAAGATTCATCAATATCTCATGTCTGGCAAGGGCCTCCTGGGCGTTGGCTGAAATCCTGCCTGAAACAGGCGTGCGGTATGGCGGGTTGGAGACAATATAATCAACAGAACCTGCCCTGAAAAAATCGCCTGCCTCCCTGAAATCCCCCTGAATTGCCCTTATGCACCTGTCAAAACCGTTCTCTTCTATATTTCTCGCGCAGAGTCCGGCAAGCTGTTCCTGTATCTCAATGGCGCTTATTTCTGTTTCAGGGAAACGGCTGGCAACTATCATGGAGATTACCCCGCATCCTGCGCCCAGGTCCACCAGATGTTCCCGCGCTCCAGGCGTGGCAAATTCAGCCAGCAGCAGGGAATCCACAGAAAACCTGTAACCGTCCGCAGGCTGGTAGAGCCTCAGACCATACTCCCTGAGAAGGGTGAGATTGCTGTTCGTTACAGGACGTGCCATCTGCAAATGATATGTTCCGGATAATTACGCTGCCATAATTCGCCAACAAATTGTTGTCTATCATCTTGTTCACGCCAATATTGTGCCGTTGAAACTGACTTAAACGCGCCAACAATGTCCCCAACCGTTTTCCCTGTTTTTATAATTGCAGGCGCGCCCCTTGTAAACGCCCATGCGGCGGTTGGCCCGGCAGGGAATCGTTTCTGACACGACATTTGTCAGGATGTGATGGGTTACAGGACAAAAGGCTCAGGGCCTGCGACATCGCCTGGCAGAAGGTAATTGTGCCGTTTCTGCTGTTTCTCAAAAATAAGTTTGTATGCGATATAATAACGATAGATATTGGCAACATAATTGA
>CAYXYO010000071.1:0-6040 GCA_964469365.1 uncultured Desulfobacterales bacterium
ATAGCATAATGATATTGCCTGAAACACATGGTCCAGCCTGACAGCAACCGGGAAAAGAAGGAAAACAAGGTAAATGACACAACTAGAACTGAAACTGAATGATATTGATTTGATCCTGGAAACAGGCAGGCTTGCAAAACAGGCCAGTGGAGCAGTACGTATAAGTTACGGGGACACGGTGGTGCTGGCAACGGCAGTCGCATCCAGTGAACCACGGGAAAACTGCTCCTTTCTGCCGCTTATGTGCGATTACCAGGAGATGTATTACGCCTCAGGCCACATACCTGGCAACTACTTCCGCAGGGAAGTGGGAAGGCCGGGAGAAAAGGAGACCCTGACATCAAGGCTCATTGACCGTCCCCTGCGTCCGCGTTTTCCTGACGGATTCAACCACGAAATCCAGATAATAGCATCAGCCAAATCCATAGACCCTGAGATAGACGCAGATGTAATAGCCATTACCGGCGCTTCAGCGGCCCTTTGCATTTCAGACATACCCTTTGACGGTCCCATAGCCGGAGTGAGGGTGGGCAGAACGGAAAAAGGCTTTGTAGTGAACCCCACAAGAACCCAGCTTGCGGAATCTGACCTTAACATCGTTATAGCCGGCTCTTCCGACGCCATTGTAATGGTTGAAGGCATGGCGTCAGTGCTGCCTGAACAGGACATACTGGATGCCATCATGTTCGGACATGAGGCAATGCAGCCACTCATAGAGATGCAAAACCGACTTGTAGAGGCGGAAGGCGTTGAGAAAATGTCCTTTTCTCCTCCAGAAACCGATCCTGAACTTGTAAAAAAGGTCACAGAGCTTGCCGCGGCCAGACTCCAGGAAGTGATAAAAATACCTGGCAAAATGGAGCGCAACAAGGCAAAGCGCCAGGTCAGGGAAATGGTGACAGAGGAACTCGCGTCTTCCTTTGATGAAGTGCCGCCTGAGGTGTCGGGCATCATCAAGGAACTTGAGAAAAAGATGATGCGGGACATGATAGTGAACCAGGGAATCAGGATTGACGGACGGCGTTTTGACGAGGTGCGTCCAATAACCTG
Source organism: uncultured Desulfobacterales bacterium (assembly GCA_964469365.1). Classification (GTDB taxonomy): domain Bacteria; phylum Desulfobacterota; class Dissulfuribacteria; order Dissulfuribacterales; family QOAL01; genus CAYXYO01. The sequence continues at coordinate 1,051 of CAYXYO010000071.1, forward strand.
CAAGACAGGAGAACTTCCCAGGGCCCATGGCTCGGCTGTATTCACAAGGGGAGAGACCCAGGCCCTTGCAGTCGCCACCCTTGGCAGTTCCGATGATGAACAGCGCATTGAGTCGCCATTCGGCCAGGTCTTCAAAAATTTCATTCTGCACTACAATTTCCCGCCATTCTGCGTTGGAGAGGCCAGGATGCTCAGGGGACCTGCGAGACGCGAAATAGGACACGGCGCCCTTGCAGAGAGGGCGCTTTCAGCAGTAGTGCCGCCACCGGAGGATTTTCTTTATACCATCAGGGTGGTGTCAGAGGTTCTGGAATCCAACGGTTCATCATCCATGGCCACGGTATGCGGAGGATGCCTTGCCATGATGGACGCTGGAATCCCTCTCAGGGACATGGTAAGCGGCATTGCCATGGGGCTTATCAAGGACGAGGAAAGCGGCAAGGTTGTAATCCTGTCTGACATACTCGGAGACGAAGACCATCTTGGCGACATGGATTTCAAGGTGGCCGGAACGCCTGAGGGAATAAGCGCCCTTCAGATGGACATAAAAATTTCAGGCATTGACAGGGAGATACTGGAAAAGGCGCTGATGCAGGCAAAGGAGGCCAGGGCGTTTATCCTGGAAGAGATGAAAAAGACCATCTCAACTCCGCGCTCATCCATGTCCCAATACGCGCCAAGGGTCAGAACAATCAGGATAAAGCCTGAAAAAATCAAGGACATCATAGGTCCTGGCGGCAAGGTCATAAAGGCCATTACTGCTGAAACAGGAGTCAAGATGGATGTGGATGATTCTGGCGAAGTGAACATATTCAGTTCATCAGCAGAGGCGTCCGACAGGGCAATTGAATGGATCAGGGACATAACAAAAGAGGCTGAAATCGGGGCCGTTTACGATGGCAAGGTGAAAAAGATAATGGATTTCGGCGCGTTTGTGGAGATACTTCCCGGAACTGATGGTCTGCTTCACATATCACAGATTGACAAACGCCGGGTGGAAAAGGTAACTGATGTCCTGAAGGAAGGCGACAAGGTCAAGGTCAAGGTCCTTGATATAGACAGGCAGGGCAAGATAAGGCTCAGCAGGAAGGTGCTGCTTGACTGATTTCAAAAAGACCGTTCATAACAACGCCGTTGCGGAGCAGGTCAGGAAAACCCGTCTGGAGAATGGCCTGCGGGTCATCACAGAGCATGTGCCCGGGGTGCGTTCTGTCTCTGTGGGCATCTGGGTTGAGGCAGGGGCCAGGGATGAGTCAGCCGAGCTCTCAGGCATATCCCATTTTATAGAACACATGATATTCAAGGGCACAAAGAAACGGGATGCCCTTGCCATAGCAAAAGAGTTCGACATTATGGGGGGCTTCTCCAATGCCTTTACATCAAGGGAACTCACCTGTTTTCACCTGAAGACCCTTGACTCAAGCCTTGACAAGGCACTTGATCTCCTTGCCGACATATTTCTGAATTCCCTGTTCGCCAGGGATGAACTGGAGCGGGAACGAGGTGTCATCCTTCAGGAGATCAGCATGGTTGAGGATTCCCCTGACGATTTCATCCATGAGCTGTTTACCAGACTTTTCTGGGGAGACAGCGTGCTTGGCCGCTCCATTCTCGGCACTGTTGAAACTGTCTCATCAATGACCTCAGAGACATTGAAGGAATTTGTGCGCCGTTCATATTCAGCGCCCCGTGTGGCGATAGCAGCGGCGGGCAATGTGGAACATAACGCCTTTACAGAAAAAATTGAAAGGCTTTTTCATGCCGTGCCTGACAACGGCGCAGCAGAAAGGGAGGCTGCTCCCGCACCGGAGACTGCTGACGCCTTTGTGCAACGGGATATTGAACAGGCCCATATAATCCTCGGATGTCCCGGGCCTGCTATTACCGATGAATCCAGGTATGCGGCCATGTTGCTGAATGACATACTTGGGGGTTCCATGAGCTCAAGGCTGTTTCAGGAGATACGGGAAAAACGCGGCCTTGCCTATTCTGTATATTCATACATAAATTCAGTGCATGACGCGGGAGTTGCGGGCATGTATGCAGGCATTGCCCCTGAAAACTGCCCTGAAGTGATAAGGCTTATGAAAAACGAGCTGGAAAAACTTGCGCAACATCCTGTATCATCGAAGGAACTGGAAGGGGCAAGGGAACACGCGAAGGCTGCCATGCTTCTTTCAGCAGAGGTGTCTGACGCAAGGATGATGAAACTTGCCAGGGATGAGATACACTTCAATCGTTACCTGTCCTTTGATGAAATCATGGAAAAACTGGACAGTGTAACCCCTGAGGAGATAACAGCCCTTGCCCGCGGCTACCTTGACGCAGGCGTCTCAATGGCATGCCTTGGTCCCCTTGATGACAATGCCATTACCGAATCCAGGAAGGCCCTTGGGGGATGAAGGTCCGGGTACCTGTAAAGAGGCTTGACCACGGGAAGGGGCTTGACCTGCCTGAATACATGAGCGACCACGCATCCGGCATGGATATAAGGGCTGCCATAGACAGCGCTGTTGAGATAAAACCCATGGAGAGAGTACTGATTCCAACAGGACTGGCCCTGGCCATCCCTGAAGGTTACGAGGTCCAGATACGTCCGAGAAGCGGTCTTGCCATAAAACATGGCATAACCGTCATCAACTCCCCTGGCACCATAGATGCAGATTACAGGGGTGAGATAAAGGTAGGCCTTGTAAACCTTTCAGATGCCCCATGGATTGTTGAAAGGGGGCAGCGCATCGCCCAGATGGTACTTTCAAGAGTATGGCATGCCCTGTGGGATGAAATGGATAAACTGCCCGAAACCGGACGCGGAAAAGGCGGATTCGGGCACAGCGGGATATAGTCCGGTTTAATAACGCATTGCAAAACTGCCTTTTGCCTCCTTCCACGTTATTGCCCAAACAAAAACATACCTCTCCGGAATGCCGCGTTTTTTACCTGTATTTTATTCTTGCACTGAATCGGAAGCCCTGTTTTGCAATATATCCCTGGCAGTTATCTCCCCTGATAATTTTTTCGTATCCACTCCCGGTAAGAACCATCCATAACATTCTTCCACCACTGTTCATTTTCAAGGAACCAGTCTATGGTTGATTTCATGCCCGCTTCAAAGGATATCATTGGCCTGTAACCAAGGGATGTTTTGATTTTCGAGGCGTCTATTGCGTAACGTCTGTCATGTCCGGGTCTGTCTGCCACATGTGTCATCAGTTCCTCTGACCTGCCGCCCCTTGCGGGAGGCGCATGGGGAAACCGTTGGGCAAGGGAGCTGTCCCTGGCGAATTTCTCATCCACAAGCCTGCAAACAAGCCTGAATATCCGGATATTGGTCTTCTCATTCTCCCCGCCGATATTATAGGTCTCGCCGGCCTCTCCCTGCCTTATCACAAGATCGATTCCCCTGTTATGGTCATCCACATGAAGCCAGTCCCTTATCTGCATGCCGTCTCCATAGACAGGGAGCGGCTTTCCTGCAAGGATATTGGTAACGGTCATGGGGACAAGCTTTTCAGGGAACTGATAAGGGCCGTAGTTGTTGGAACAGTTGCTGGTAGTCACATCAAGACCATAGGTCTTGTGATAGGCCCTCACAATGTGATCAGAGGCAGCTTTTGACGCGGCATAGGGGGAATTGGGCGCGTAGCTGTTCGTCTCCCTGAAGGGCGGGTCATCAGGTTGCAGCGAGCCATAGACCTCGTCAGTTGAGACGTGATGAAACCTGTGGTCGTGAAGTCCGGATTCCTCAAGCCATATCCTCCTTGCCGCCTTGAGCAGGATATGCGTGCCGTTTATGTTGGTGTCAAGGAACTCGTCAGGCCCGTGAATGGAACGGTCAACATGGGATTCCGCGGCAAAATGGACTATGGTGTCAATCTTCTCCTCAACAAGAATCGCGGCAACCAGGTCGTAATCACGAATATCTCCATGCACAAACCTGAATGATGGATTATCCATGACAGTGGACAGACTTTCCATATTGCCCGCATAGGTCAGGGCGTCAAGCACCACCACCCGGTTATCGCCATGTTCAGACAGCCAGTAATGGACAAAATTTGAACCGATGAATCCGGCCCCGCCGGTTACAAGCAGATTTGCCGGCCTGTGTCCCATTTTAATCCTCCTTGTATAATTGCATTACAGAACGCGCATCTGTTCAGCAGATGCAAAACAGAAAAACACGCCGCCACGTCATAATTGCAACGGCTGAAAAGCATGGCAGGCAGCGTCAGGCATCCTGTGATGGGATACCATTACTACATGGCGTCAAGGAACAGCGCCAGTCCATCCCTCCAGTCACCCGGCTTCACATTGAAATTCCGCTCAATTTTTGAACAGTCCAAAGCGGAATTTGCAGGTCTTTTTACAGGGCTGCCATACTCACTGCCTGGAATCGGAATGATCACCGGAGAATCCTGGATGATACCCCTGGAACATGCCATGCTGAAAATAACCCTGGCGAACTCATACCAGCTTGTGACAGGCCCATCACAGTAATGATAGGTTCCCCATTCAACATTTTCGCCTGGACCCGCTATCCGCCCTGAAAGGGAGAGCAGCATTTCCGCAATGTGAATGGTGCTGGTCGGACATCCATGCTGGTCTGCCACCACCTTCAGTTCCTTGCGACCTTTGCCTATCTTCAACATGGTGTGTACGAAATTGCTGCCGTAACGGCCGAACACCCAGCTCAACCTGACTATGATATGCCTGTCGAGAATCCGTCTGACACTCTCCTCGCCTTCCCATTTGCTTGTGGCATAAACTCCCTGTGGATTGACACGGTCACCTTCAACATATTTCCCTTTTTTTTCTCCATCAAAGACATAATCAGTGGAAAGGTGAATCAGGGGAATGCCAGCCTTTTCACAACAGGCAGCCAGGTTTTCAGCCCCGTCCCTGTTTACCGAAAAGGCCTTTTCCGGCTCATCCTCCGCCCTGTCAACAGCAGTGTAGGCAGCGGCGTTTATCACCACATCAGGGCCCAGGG